>JAGBZZ010000356.1 GCA_017652965.1 Clostridia bacterium
CATCGGCAGGCCGATCGGCAGGGCACAACGCGAGAACTGACAGTTGACCGTGCCGTCAAGCCCCATATCGCGGAGGGCCTGCATATCACGGAACATCAGACGTGAGATATCCATATATCCGGGATCCTTCACGTGCTCCCAGATCAGGTAGTAATCAAAGAGGAAGCCGTCGCCCGAGAAGACCTTGCGCCATTCGCGCAGGCAGGTGATGTTCTCGGCCATGGTGTAGGGCAGGCGCGTGGCGGTCGGATCTGTCGTGGCATTTGGCCGCACCATGGCATTGCGGGCAAAGGGCAGGGGCGCCATCGTCTTTGCCTCCTCCACCCCGTCGGCGTAGGAGCTGGAATAGGAGCGCGACACAGGCGCCATCATCAAAATAAAGCGGTCGGGATTTTGGAAGCGCTCGCGCTCGGGCGCAAACATCAGTTCAAAGTAGGTCAGAAAGACGATCTTGGTCGCAAGCCCGCGTGCCGTCAGCTCGGCATCCACCTCATTGAGAAGGGTGACGTACTGGTCGGCGGGGTGCAGGTCGCGGCATTTCTCGCACTCGCAGAAGTTGTTGTGCCCGTCCGAAAGCCAGAGGTGCACGGCCGCCACGTGCGGGTGGCTTTCGCAGTAATCGGCCACCGCCGTGACCATGCGGCGGCGCACGTCCCGGCGCCCATAGCAGAGGTTGGTCATCAGGGGGACGTCGGCGTACAGCTTTTTCTCGCCGTCGAGGACGGCAACGGCATCCCGGAATTCCTCGGGCAGGGTGGCAAAATCGGCACGGGTCCAGCTTTCGCCCGCCACCCCGTAGGGCTCACACGTCCAGCCGTGGCCGATGGCCTGATGGTCGATCCCGCGCTTTTGCATCTCGCGGACGATCCGCTCGTGGATCCCGTCCAGCTCCTCGGGGGTCTGCGGCCCCTTGACGCTTTCGGGGTTGGCGGGATTGGTACGCCAATTGAAGAAAAAGGCGGTCGGGCGGAAGAACTGGATGAAATAGGTGTTCAGCCCGACCTTTGGCAAAAAGGCGATCATATCTAGGACGTTCTCCTCCGAGATCGCCCCCTCCATGCAAACGCCGCGGTAGCGGTAGGAGGGCGTCTCTGCCACCGAAACGTTGACGGTATCGGGGGTCAGCGTGCGGGTGGGGATATGCTCTCCGTCAATGCCGGGGCAGGTAAAGCGGCACCCAAGCTCATAAAGGAAGCGGTAAACGGCAATGAGGACGGCACGCGGAGATACGCCCGCAATGCGGCCGACACCCCTCTTTACCTCGATCTCGATGCGGTCACAGGTGGGGTCACCCTCAAGAATCTCAAGCGAAAGGGCAAGGCCTCCCTCTCCCTCCGAAAGGGTCGGATCTATCAGGGAAAGATAGTGAAAAAGCTCCTCAGCCGCAAAGGCGGCCACCTCGCCCTCCGGGCGGGAGATCAGTTTGTAGTTCATATCGGTTCTCCTTTCATGGTACGATCGGTTTCTTACAGACCGTTAAAATACAGCTTGAACGCTTCTTCCTGGTATTCCTTAGGGGTGCAATGGACGCGCGCCTTAAAGAGCTTATTAAAATGCGATTGAGAGCAAAAGCCCAGCTGAATGGCAATGTCGGTAAAGGAGGTGCGCTGCTCGGCAATTAAAATTTTTGCCTGCTCGATCCTCTTTTGCAGC
>JAGBZZ010000357.1 GCA_017652965.1 Clostridia bacterium
AAGGCGTATATACAATACGTCGAGGTGTGGGCACGCCCCGACAACGACGTAAGCAAAAAGCACCTGCGTGATGCAGGTGCTTTTTGCGGTCGGACAATTTATGCCCGCGAGAGGCTCGCGAGGCAGAAACGGATGCAGAGCTAGGCGGAAGCGGACGCCCGCGCCGACGGTGTAGCAACCTACTCCGAGGTGAGGGCGCGCCGCGACAACGACGCTATGCGCCGTTTATGCCCGCGAGAGTTATTGAGTCGGGCCGGCCTTATACCACAACCCCCCACCCGTTTGCAGACACCTGTAGCCCTCCGGGCTTACTGTGTCGGCGATGGACTGCCAGGCGGCATCGGTCAGGGTGTAGTCCTGCTGCTCGGCATTCGGCATGACGGTGGCGTAGAGATACTCAAACCAGTTGTCGGCCACGTGCGAGGTGGAAACGTAGCCGTAGGCCTTCTTGCAGTTGTCGGTAATGATCTTGGCGGGATCGGCGATCTCGGTGAAGAGGCCGCCCTCCACGGTCGGGGTGCCGCCCAGAAGGACGTTATCGCGGATCACGCAGCAGGCGGGCTGACGGCGGAAGCGCTCCATGGCCGCGATCTCCTCATAGGTGAGGGTGATCTCCCCGTCCTCGCCTACCGTTTCGGTGCGGGATTCGATGACCGTCACTGTCCCGTCAAGCTCCTTGTAGGAATACTGCGGGATCAGAAGCTCGGTCCCTGCGGGAAGCTCGTAGGTGAAGGTCTTACCCGAGAGATACCACGGCACGTAGAAGTATTTCGGATGGTAGTCGGATCCCTCGTCCGTATAGGCCGCCAGGATCAGCTTGGTGCCCTGCAGGTGGTTCATATAGGCGGGGTCACGCGCCGTCCAGGCGGTTTGGTTCGCCTTTTCGAGATAGGTGCTCACCTCGGACTCCTTGTTCCCCTGCCACCAGTGGCCGGCCAGGGACTGCGAAAGGGTGGCGCCGTTTGCCAGCATCCGGGTGCCGTCATAGGCGACGGGCGCATAGACGGCGGCCGCACCGCCGGCCGAGTACTCGTCCCCGAAGTAATAATAGAAGAGGTTGGATTCGTTGACGCTGTCGCCAACCGAGGAGGTGCCGACGGTGTTGCCCTGCGTTTCGGCAACCTGGTAGGGGTTACGCAGGAGGATAACGTTACCGAAGCAGACGTTACCCATGCCGGTGGAGGAATACCAGCCCTTGTTGCTGTTGGAGGCAGAGCCAAGGAAGGAGATGGTGTTGCCGTAGGCATAGTTGCCCCCGTTCATCGTGTCGAAATACAGGGCGTTATGCGTGGCGTGGAAGGAGTGGAAGAGGTTGTAGCGGTAATGGTTGCCGCGGCTGCCCTCTCCGCCCGTATAGATCATGCCGCCGTCGGTGACGTCGGCCGAGCCACCCTCAAAGAGGTTGTATTCGGCAATGCACTCGGCCGCATTGGAGGCACGAAGCACGGTGTCTACAAAGTAGTTGTGCGATACCACCGTCCGACAGCCCGAAAGCGCGATGGCGGTTGAGCAGGTCGGGGCGGCATCGTGGAAGAGGTTGTTCTGAATGACAACACCGGTCGGAGTCAGGTTTTCCTTGGGCGGGATGATCCAGGTATTCAGCATGACCGAATAGACCTGCGAGAAATCCGAGTAGATGACGGCGGTGTCCCGGATGCTTTCCTGCAGGATCATGGCCGGGTTCTTGGTATTCTTGAAGGTGCCGTTCTGCACCACCGCGTTCTGCACCCCACTGAGGTTGATGCCGGCGGCGTTCGAGCCGTCCACCCCGATCCCATCCAGGACAAGGTACTCTACCCCAACCGCGTCCAGAAGGTTAAAGGAGGCGGGGCTGCTGACAGACATCTGCTTGCCGGCAAGGCCGCCTTGCGTGGGATACACGTAAAGGTATCCGGTCTCGCGGTCGAGGTACCACTCACCCGGCGCGTCCATCGCCTCCACGGCGTTAAAGAGATAGTAGGTATTGCGGCGGGCGGGGGAGTTGGTGGAATGCTTGGCACCGTATTTGTTGGGGGTATCCGACTTCAGCGAATAGTAGCCGTCATTCTTCAGATAGCCCACGTAATCGACGTACGGGTCACCGTTTACGGTGTGCGACCAGGAGACCCCCTCGGTCACGTCGGCAATGTTGTAATAGCCGAACTCCCAGCCCTCAAAGGTCGAGCCGTAGAACCAGATGTCGCCCGTATTGACCCAGGAGAGGATCTCCTGCCCGCGGGCATCGCTTGGGATCCTTATCTCCCAGCCGACCACCCAGGTGGCGGGGTCCTTACCCGCGGCGGTGGCACGCTCCACCCACGGCCAGTAGAGGTTCGAGCCGTTCTGCACGGTGACAGAGCCCGAATCGTACACGTGGGTAAAATACAGAAGATCCGAGGGGTCGCCCGTATCGTTCGGGTAACGGGCAATCGTGTACTCCTCACCCCCCACGTAAAGGCGCGGCGGGCCGGAGGTGGTGATCTCTGCGATGTCGTAAACGTCAAGGCCGTGATCCGCAAGGCTGGTATACATCACCGCATCCCGTGCCGCCTCGGGCAGGCGCTCATAAACGCCGACGTTTTCGGCGGCATCGACGTAATGCCAGAGCGAGGAATCGGTGGAGATGGCGGTGTTGGCGGTCAGGAACGCCTCGCCCTCCCCATAGGACTTGATAAAGAGGGGGGACTGGCGGGTGCCGCTGTGCGCCGCGCTCAGCTTGACCGTCTCGGTCAGTGAGTGCATGCCCGCCTTCATATAAATGATACCGCCCGAGGTGTTCTGCATCAGCTTAAGGGCGGCAGACAGGGAGGCAAGCGGCGCCTCCTCGGTGCCGGCGGCCTTATCGTCCCCATCCGGGGAGACGTACACCGTCCGCAGGGCGGAGGCGGGATAGCGGTCGATATCCACGCGCTCCACCACCGTCACCTCATCGGGCAGCTCCTCCTTGGTAGCCAAAAAGCGCTCAAAGACGGCATCGGCCGACATGGTTAAGGACAGCTTGTCGGCAAGTGACGGCAGGCTTTTGGAAAGATTCAGGTTAAAAAGGGCCATATCGGTGGCGGTGCCGGTGCGCTTTGCCGTATCCAGGGCGGATGCCGTGGCGTTCTCCAGTACCGAAAGATAGGCAATGGCGGCCGAGTAGGTGCCGTCGTGCCCGTCCCCGTACAGGAGGAAGCGGGTGCCGCTTGCCTCAATGACCCAACCGCCCGCGGCGGCCGCGCCATGCGCACGCCCCTCACCGGTCGGAGAGCCGACCACGATCTCACGGTCGGTATTGGTGGCCTGGCGCTGGGTGTAGATCGGCAGGACGGCGCCTGTCGCATCGGCGATGCGCGCCTGCAAAAGGGTGGCGGCGGCAAAATTATCGTTATCCCGCACGATCACGTAATCGTAGATGGTCGTGCCGAGAAGGGTGGCATCCTTCACGGGGTAATCGCCGCGCAGGATATCGGGGGTGGCGGGCAGCTTAAGCTTGCCGTCCGTAAGGTAGCCCTCCTTAAAAAGCTCCACAGCACGGAGGATAGCCTCGGTCGTACCGCCCGAGATCACAAGGCGGCCGTTTTCAAAATAAACGCCATAGTCCTCCTTGCCAAGATAGTGCGACGTGCTTTCGGGGCGGTTGGTCACACCGATGAGGATCTCCAGGGTGCCAACGGGCACGGCGCCCGCCCCCACAAAATCATCACGCAGGGAAAGCGAGACCCCGGTGGCGGCCTGGATCGCATCCCGCACCTCACGCGCCGCACGGAAGACGGCGGCGGGCGGGTCATAGGGGTATACGACCACGTATTCGGAAAGGTTGGCAAGCTCGGTCGGGGCGGGTGGGGCGGTGGTCACGGCCGGGGTGGTATCCCCGTTTCCGCCGCATCCTGCCAGCATGCTTGCCGGCACAAGAAGTGCCAGAAGGATAAAAAGGATCGCACGGCATTTTTTCATAAGGTCGGATCTCCTTTCGGTGCGCGGGCCAGCGCGCACGCTGTGCGGCGCGCGCCCGGCTTATAGGATAGTGGTATTATAGCATAGGGGCGCGGCCTTTGTCAACCGCCTTTAAAATCTTGCCCCCCACCCCCTGCCCTCTTGCTTTTTGGGTGGCGGCGTGCTATAATAAACAGAAAGAGGAGACGGCAGCGGCAGACGCCGCGCGGTCGTTTCCGTCTCGTATTGTAAACAAAACCTTTCAAATAAAGGGCAAATGGCGGCACATGCCGCCGGGGAGGCAAGTATGATCACTAAAACCTACAGCGCCGGCATCGTCGGCATTGACGGCTTTCTCGTCACGGTGGAGTGCAGTGTGCGCGCCGGGATGGAGAGGTTTGAGCTGGTGGGTCTGCCGGACAACGCCGTGCGTGAGGCACGCGAGCGGGTACGCGCCGCCTGCGTGAACAGCGGCTACTATTTCCCCGACCGCAACATCCTTGTCAACCTTGCCCCCGCCAACCGCAAAAAGGAGGGCTCGGCCTTTGACCTTGCGATCCTTGTCGGCATTCTTTCGGCCGCAGGGGTGATTCCGGCGGGCGAGCTTTTGGAGGGCTCCTGCTTTGTGGGTGAGCTTTCGCTTTCGGGCGAGGTGCGCCCCGCCATCGGGGTGCTTTCCCTGGCGCTGGCGGCACGCGAGGCGGGGTGCCGCACCCTGTTTGTCCCCAAGGACAACGCCGCCGAGGCCGCGATCGCCGAGGGGATCACGGTGCACGGCGTTTCGAATTTTACCGAGCTTTTCCTGCATCTTTGCGGCAAGGCCACCCTGCCCGTGACGGTCTTTGACCCAACCGTGGCGGCCGACAACCGCCCCCTGCCGGACTTTGCCGAGGTGGCAGGCCAGCAGAAGGCGCGCCGCGCCGTGGAGATCGCGGCGGCAGGCGGCCACAACCTGCTTCTGATCGGCCCGCCGGGCTCGGGCAAATCCATGCTGGCCAAGCGCATCCCCTCGATCCTGCCGCCCATGACCTTTGCCGAATCCTGCGAGGTCACGCGGATCCACTCGGTCGCCGGGATGGCCCCTACGGG
Source organism: Clostridia bacterium (assembly GCA_017652965.1). The sequence continues at coordinate 4,984 of JAGBZZ010000357.1, forward strand.
GCTGGTGACCCGCCGCCCCTTCCGCTCTCCGCATCATACGGTCAGTGCCGCCGGCATGATCGGCGGTGGCTCGAACCCCCGCCCGGGCGAGATCTCGCTTGCCGACCACGGGGTGCTCTTTCTTGACGAGCTGCCCGAATATTCCCCCTCCCTCCTTGAGACGCTTCGCCAACCCCTGGAGGATGGCACGGTTACGGTGACGCGGGTCGCGGCCAGGGCGAATTACCCCGCCGGCTTTATGCTGGTGTGCGCCATGAACCCCTGCCGTTGCGGCTATTTCGGGGATCGCACCCACACCTGCTCCTGCCGCCCGGAGGACGTGCGGCGGTACCTTTCCCGCATTTCGGGGCCTCTGCTTGACCGCCTGGATATCCAGGTGGAGGTGCCCTCTCTCAGCTATGAGGAGCTGACCGCCCGCCGCCAAAGCGAGCCGAGCGAGGCCATCCGTGAACGGGTGACGGTGGCGCGGGAGCGTGCCCTTGCCCGCTCTCCCCGTCCGAACGCACGCCTCTCCCCCGAGGAGGTGGCCAGGGACTGCACCCCCGACGAGGGCGGGGCGGCCATGCTGCGCGCCGCCTTTGAAAAGCTCGGCCTTTCGGCGCGCGGACACGACAAGATCCTGCGTATCGCCAGGACGATTGCCGATCTTGCGGGAAGCGACACGGTCACCGCCCCCCACATCGCCGAGGCGATCCAGTATCGCACGCTGGACAGAAAATACTGGGCAAGATAAGTAGGGCGCATCCGCCCCGAAACGGTACGTAAGGAGCAAAAGCCACCCGCGACGGCGCGGGTGGCTTTTCTTTTGCCCGATTATCGGATCGTGTTATTTTCTATCAAATAGTGTCATTGACTTTTTGGGGGCGGGCGTGGTATCATTGTTATAGAAAAACCCCGCAAACACATCCCAAAGCGGAGGAGCTATGAATCTTTTTATTTTGACCGATCTTGAGGGGATCGCCGGTGTTGACTCGATCCTCCATATGGACAGAGGCCGCGAGGAATATGCGGTCGCACGGGCGGCACTGACAAGGAGCCTTAACCTTGCCATTGCCACCGCCATCGACTGCGGCGCCGAGAGGATCTATTACCTCGACGGGCACGGCGGGGGCGGAAACCTGCTTGACGGTGAGGTAGATATGCGCGCCGAGAAATGCACGATCGCCGAGTGGCAGGAGCTTTTGCGGGGCGGGGCCATCGACTGTCAGATCGAGCTTGGCGCCCACACGCGGGCAGGGACGGTGGGGGGCTTTCTTGACCACACGCTTTCCTCTGTCAGCATCTTTCACGTGAAGGTCAACGGGCGCGAGATGAGCGAGGTTGCCCTCCATGCCGCGCTTTGCGGCGCCTACGGGGTGCCGATCGCGGCGGTGCTGGGGGACGAGGCGGCCTGCAGGCAGGCCAAGGAATACCTGCCGGGGGTCGCGGTGGGTGCCTTAAAGGTGGCAAGCTGCCGCAACCGCGCAAAAACCTACGCCGATGCCGACGCCGTGCTGGAAAAAACAGTGGCCGCCGCCCTGGCAAGCTACAGGGATATCCCGCCCTTTACCGTAGGCGGCCCCTGCGAGGTGGAATATTGCTTTTACCGCACCGATATGTGCGAGGACGCAATGAAGCGGAACGGGGATACCGTCACCCGCACCGATGCCAGAACCCTGAAAAAGACTGTCGCAGAGATCCGGCGGTACGAGGATCTCAGAATATAAAACCTCCCTTTTCGGGAATCGCGAGGTAAAAGGATGAAGATACTGCTGACACAGGAAAGCGCGCCGGCAAGGTTTGCCGCCGAGGAGCTTGCCAAATACAGCTTTCTCATGATGGGCGGGCGGCTTGCGGAGATCACATACCGCCCCACCGCCAAGGAGGACGAGGCAGGGACGATCCGGCTTGGCCTTCTTGCGGATTTTTCGCTTGACACCGGGGACGTCGCCGATCCTCTTATCGAGGACGTGATCGACATTTGCGTCAAAAACGGTACCGGCTATATCGCGGGCAGCAACCCCCGAAGCATCCTGATGGGGGTATACCGCTATCTGCGCTCTGCCGGCTGTATGTGGGTGCGCCCCGGGGTGGAGGGCGAGTATATCCCCAAGCGGGATATCTCTGCACACTCCTTCACCTATCGCAAGCGTGCCGATCACCCCTTCCGCGGGGAATGCAGTGAGGGCGCCATCAGCTATGAATCGCTGCGCGATATGATATACTGGCTCCCCAAGGTGGGCATGAATATGCTGATGAACGAGGGCAACGCCCCCTACATCTACATGAACCGCTGGTATATGCACAAATACAATACCCACCTGCACGAGAAGAATGCCGAGGAAAGCTACGAAAAGATGCTTGAATACGTGGACAGGTGCGAGTATGACTTTCAAAGAACCGGCGTTTCCTATCACATCATGGGGCATGCCTGGATGTTCTCGGAGCTTGGCATTGTCAACGGCCACACGCACAACACGGGCGTGGATATCAAAGAGGAGGACAGGCAGTATCTTGCCCTGACCGCCAAGGAGGGGGTACGCGGGATCTCCTCAAGCTCCATGTTCTTCACCAACTTCTGCTATTCGAACCCCGCGGCCAGAAAAAAGCTGGTGGATTTTTGGGTGAAGTTTGCCAAGGAAAAGCCGTACGTGGACTATTTTCACGTATGGCTGGCCGACAGCAAGACCTCTGCCTGCGTGTGCGAGGAGTGCGTCAAGGAGGAGTTTTCGGACTGGTACGTGCTTCTCCTCAATGAGATCGACGAGGCCTTGACGGCGGCCGGCATCAAGGCACGCTTTGTCTTTATCATGTACGTATACACGCACCGCCCGCCAAAGCGGCTGAGGATCAAGAACCCCGACCGCTTTATGCTTCTTTATGCCTGCGGCATCAATTATGACGAGGGCTACTCCCCTGCCCTGCATACGGGAAGCATACCGCCCTATGACCCTGCCGTGGCGCACATCCCCACACAGCCGCTTGGCAACCTTTGGCGGCGCGAGTGGAAGAGGATCAGCGGGGCGCGGCTTTCCTGCGTCTACGAATACAGATTTTACATCAACCACTATTCCGACCCCGGCTACATGCAGGTGGCAAGAGAGGTGCACCGGGATATGCGCCTCCTCTCGGCGCTTGACTTCCAAGGGACGATGAGCGACCAAACGATGCGCAATTTCCTCCCCACCGGGCTTCCGATGGCCATCATGGCCGAAACGCTTTTTGACACCTCCACCGATTTTGAGGCCTTTACCGCCACGTATTTTGAAAAGGCGTTCGGCAAGGACGGCGAAAAATGCCGCGAATACCTAGAAGCACTCAGCGAGCATTTTTGCCCCCGCCTTGTGAGAAACGACGGGCGCATCGTGACCGCCGACGAGGAGGGCTTCACGGTGGAAAACGAGGGGGACAAGGAGTACTGGTACGATAACCCGGCCGCGGCCGAAAAGTTTGCGGCCATCCCCGCCATTGTGGACGCCTTCCTGCCCACTATCACGGAAAACCGGCGGTGCAGTAATATCTGTCAGGCGAAAAGCTGGGATTACCTTCGCTACCACGCCCATATCGCAAAGGAGCTTTCGGCCGTGTATCTGGCGGGGGCGCTTGGGGATATGGACAAGGCGCGGGCGCTTTACTTTACGCTTGTGGACTGGATCTCGCTTCATGAGCTGGAGATCAGCCCTGTGTTTGACCTTTGCCTTTTTGAGGGGCATATGCGCAGAAAGCTTAAGATCCAGACCCTTGGCGACGTATATTGACCTATCTTACCCGGAAAGCAAAGAAGAAAAAGGATACCGTGCGCGGGCACGGTATCCTTTTTGTATAACGAAAACCTCGCATGAGGAGCGTGGTTCAAAAGAGGCTCTGCCGATCAAAAAAATGCGAATAAAGAATTCGTGCAGAAGGTTTTTTGCGGAGAAGGCTCCCTTGTGTAAAGGGAGCTCCTGCGAAGCAGGTGAGGGATTGTGCCGCTTTGAAAAGTTAGCGGGTAAAGATAGGGCGCTTTTTCTTGACAATCCCTCCGTCATTTTCTTGCGAAAATGCCACCTCCCTTTACACAAGGGAGGCTTATGGTGGAACCCGCTTACGGGTAGCAAGTAACAATTGCACGGCTGGCAGGCCAATAAAAAGCGCACTTGTGCGTCGCCGGTAATATTTAGGGTTTTACCCGAAACTGAAATACCCCCCCGTTTTTTACGGGGGGATCATTTTTACTCAGCTCATAATAAAATC
>JAGBZZ010000358.1 GCA_017652965.1 Clostridia bacterium
CTTGTGGTTGGCGACGTGATCATCCTGGAGGCGGGCGACGCCGTGCCTGCCGATGCACGTCTTTTGGAGTGTGCCTCGCTGAAGTGTGAGGAGGCCGCCCTGACCGGGGAATCCGTGCCGGTAGAAAAGACGGTGGACGCGATCGCCGAGTCTGCCGACGGCCGCATGACCCCGCTTGGCGACCGCAAGAACATGGTGTATATGGGCTCCACCGCCGTATACGGCCGCGCCAAGGCGGTCATCACCGGCACGGGTATGGAGACCGAGATGGGTAAGATCGCCGGGGCGCTTGCCGATGCCGGGGAGGAAAAGACCCCCCTGCAGCTGAAGCTTGCCCAGCTTTCGCGCATTCTGACCTACATCGTGCTTGGCATCTGCGGCTTTATCTTTGCCTTCCAGCTGATCGCAGGTGGCAGCTTTACGCTGGATGCCATCTTAGATACCTTTATCATTGCCGTCAGCCTTGCCGTGGCCGCGATCCCCGAGGGGCTTGCCGCCGTGGTGACCATCGAGCTTTCGATCGGGGTGACGAGAATGTCCAAAAAGGGCGCTGTCATCCGTAAGATGTCGGCCGTGGAGACGCTTGGCTGTACCGAGATCATCTGCTCGGATAAGACCGGTACCCTGACCCAGAACAAGATGACGGTCGTGGAGACCGCCTGCACGAAGGACGATGCGCTCCTTGCCCGCGCCATGGCGCTTTGCAGCGATGCCAAGCCCGGCGAGGACGGCCAGGCCGTCGGTGAGCCGACCGAGTGCGCGCTTGTCAACTTTGCCGCCAAGGCAGGCCCCGACAAGACCGCCCTGGATGCCGAAAGCCCCCGCATCGGGGAGATCCCCTTTGACTCTGACCGCAAGATGATGACCACCGTGTGCCGCACGACCGACGGGGCGCTCATCCAGTATACCAAGGGCGCACCCGACGAGATCCTGGCTCGCTCTGCCTTTATCGATGAGGGGGAGGGCGCCCGCCCGATGACCGAGGCCGACCGCGAGGCCATCCTTGCGGCAAACAAGGGTATGGCAGACCGCGCCCTGCGCGTGCTGGCCGCCGCCTATAAGCGCCACGATGCCGAGCCCGCCGTCTACTCCTCCGAGGCGATGGAGTGCGAGCTTGTCTTCTGCGGTCTTACCGGTATGATCGACCCTGTCCGCCCTGAGGTCAAGGCGGCGATCGAGGAGTGCCGCACCGCCGGCATCCGCCCGATCATGATCACGGGTGACCACAAGGATACCGCCGTGGCCATCGCCACCGAGCTTGGCATTATCTCGTCGGCCGAGGAGGCCATCACGGGTGCCGAGCTGAACGAGATCCCGGATGAGGAGTTTGCCGAGGGTGTGACCAAGTATTCGGTCTATGCCCGTGTCCAGCCCGAGCATAAGCTGCGCATCGTGCGTGCCTGGCGTGCCAAGGACAAGGTGACCGCCATGACGGGTGACGGCGTGAACGACGCCCCCTCCATCAAGGGGGCCGATATCGGTGTCGGTATGGGTATCACGGGTACTGACGTGACCAAGAACGTGGCCGACATGATCCTGGCTGACGATAACTTTGCCACCATCGTGGGGGCGGCCGAGGAAGGGCGCCGCATCTATGACAACATCCGCCGCGCCATCCGCTTCCTGCTTTCCTCCAACCTTGCCGAGGTCGTGGGTATCTTCATCTTCACCATTCTCGGTCTTTTCATCGGCGATCTCGGCCCTGCCCTGCTTCTGCCGACCCACATCCTGTTTGTGAACCTGATCACCGACTCGCTGCCTGCCCGTGCCCTTGGTATGGAGGCGGCCGAGAAGAACATCATGAACCGCCCGCCGAGAAAGAAAAACGAGGGCATTTTTGCAGGCGGCATGGCCTTTGACATTGCCTACGAGGGTGTTCTCATCGGTCTTCTGACTCTTGCCGCATATCTTATCGGGCATTACCTGCATCCCGCCGGCGGGGACGGCACCACCATGGCCTTCCTGACCCTCTCGATGGCAGAGATCTTCCACTCCTACAACATGCGCTCCGAGCGCGGCTCGCTCTTCTCTGTCAAGACGCACAACCTCTTCCTCTTCGGTGCGATGGCGCTGGCCTTTGTCCTGACGCTGGGTGTGATCTATATCCCCTTCTTCCAGAACGCCTTCAACTTCACGCCTGTGTCGCTTGGTGAGTACGCCATTGCCCTTGGCCTTGCCTTCTCTGTCCTGCCGATCGTGGAGCTTGTCAAGCTTGTACGCCGCAAGCTGGCGAAATAAGCCGTGAACGTTTACGATTTCGACAAGACCCTGTATCCGCGCGATTCCACGCTGGAGTTTTACCTGGTATCTCTTCTGCGTCACCCCTCCTTTCTTCTCGATCTGCCGCGGGCGGCCGTAGCCTTTATCCGCTACCGCCGCGGGCGCATCTCCCTGCGGGAGCTGCGGGAGGCATCCCTTGCCTCCTTTGGCCGTATCAAGCGGTTAGATCGGGAGGTGGAGCGCTTCTGGCAGAAGCGCAAGCACCGCTTATTTGCCTACTACCAAGAGATCCGCCGTCCCGACGACGTGGTGATCTCGGCCTCTCCCGAGTTTCTCCTTGCCCCGATCGCAAGAGAGGCAGGCTTCGGCAGGCTGATCGCCTCTCGCTTTGACCCGAAAAGCGGGAAATACGAGGGTGAGCGATGCTGGGGCGAGGGAAAGCCGCCGCGCTTTCTTGCGGAATTTCCCGAGGGGGGAATCGAGGCGTTTTACTCGGATTCTCTGTCCGACACTCCGATGGCCAGACTGGCCGAGCGTGCCTATCTTATTAAGAAGGGCGTGCCGGTGCCGTGGCCCGAGGAAGCTCTCCACTAACGTATAAAGGGCGCTTGCCTTGGCAGGCGCCCCTTTCATTTGAGGTGCAACCTATGCCTACACTTTCCGCAAAACGGGTCGCGCTGGCCCTTCTCGGCAGTGCCATCCTTGCCTTTGGCCTTTGCCATATCCATGCCCATGCAGAGGTGACCGAGGGGGGCGTTTTGGGGCTTGTGCTTTTGCTTGAGCATCATTTTTCACTCTCGCCTGCGCTCACAAGCCTTGTGGCAACCGCCCTTTGCTATCTTTTCGGATGGCGGATGCTGGGGCGGGAGTTTCTTTGGTATTCCGCCCTCTCGGCCGGTGGCTTTTCGCTGTTTTATGCCCTCTTTGATCTGATGCCCCCCATCCTTGCGGGGGTGGCCGCGCATCCCCTGCTTGCGGCCACGGTCGGGGCGCTTTTTGTCGGGGTCGGGTGTGGGCTTTCTGTCCGTGCGGGGGGTGCCCCCTCGGGCGATGATGCGCTGGCCATGGCGCTTTCTGCCCGGTTTTCCCTGGATATCCGCCTTATCTATCTCTTCACGGATCTTACCGTCCTTGGCCTCTCACTGACCTATATCCCCGCCCGGCGCATCCTCTTTTCTCTTCTGACCGTGCTTCTCTCCGGGCAGATCGTGGGGCTTTTACAGAGGAAGCGAAAAAAAGAGACCGATGCACCGAAGAATTCGCCCTCCCCCATTGACGGGACGCCCGATCTGTGATACTATGAAGTTACTGACTGATCACAATCTTTGAAAAAGGAGACCCCTTATGTTTTCGGTTCTTGATTTCGGTGCCGTGGCAGACGGCAAAACGCTTGCCAGGGAGGCCTTCCAGGCGGCCGTGGATGCCTGCCACGCCGCAGGCGGCGGCACTGTCACCGTCCCTGCCGGTACCTACCTGCTTGGCACGGTCGTGCTTCGCTCTCACGTGCATATTCGCTTGGAATCGGGGGCTACGATCCTCGGTTCGACCGATTTTGAGAATGACTATCTCCCCTATGAGGAGGTCACCCCGCCCTGCTATCAGGATATCTCGCACACCTATTTCGACCATTCACTGTTCGTCTGCAAGGGGTGCGAGGACATCGGCTTTTCGGGCGACGGGCGGATCGATATGCAGGGGGTCTGGCTGCCCGAGAAGATCTTTAAGCATGGCTTTGGCACCTACCGCACCGTCAAGGTCTTTGCCCTTTGCTCCTGCCGTGACGTCACCTTCCGCGATCTTTCGGTCTTGCGCGCCACCGAGCTTTGCCTTTGGATGTACGACTGCGAGCACGTCCGTATCCACGGCCTGTATCTTGACGTCCTTGTGGACGGCATCTCGCCCGATGCCTGCCGCGACGTGGTGATCTCGGACTGTATCGTGAAGGCGGACGACGACGCCATCGTCTTAAAGGCCTCGCTTCCGCTGGGGCGCCGCATCCCCTGTGAGCATATCGCCATCTCCAACTGCATCGTCTCCTCTAACTCCAACGCCATCAAGATCGGCACCGAGACGAGCGCGGATTTTCGCAACATCACGGTGACCGGCTGTGTCATCAAGGATACCCATATGGCGGGCATCACGGTGCAAAGCGTGGACGGTGCTAACGTTTCGGGCATTCTGTTTTCGGATATCACGATGGACAACGTTGCCGTCCCGATCTTTATCCGCCTTGGCAAGCGCCTGCGAGGGCCCGAGGGGACCGAGATCGGCTCGATCCGCGATGTGATGATCACAAACGTGTATGCCAGATTCCCGAAGCGGGAATATGCGACCACGCCCATCAGTCTGCCGGGTGAGCGGAACGCGGGTCTTACCAATACCCCCTTTGAGTATCCTTCTATGATCGTGGGGATAAGCGACCGCCGCATTGAAAACGTGACCCTGCGGGACGTGCACCTTGTCACCTACGGCGGCCACACACTAACGGAGGCCATGCCCCTGCCGCTTCCCAACCGCGATGAGGCCTATCCGAACCCCAACATGTTCGGCCCGCGCAAGCTGATTCCGGTTTCGGGGCTGCTTGCCCGCCACGTGTCGGGGCTGAAGCTTTATCACGTCACACTGGAAACCCTGAATCCCGATGAGCGCCCCGTGCGCCTTATCGAGGATACCGACAATCTTCTGGAGGCTTAAGATGGCATACTTTTCAATTTTGGATTTCGGCGCCGTGGCCGACGGCAAGACGCTTGCCAGAGAGGCCTTTCAGGCAGCCGTGGATGCCTGCCACGCCGCAGGCGGCGGCACGGTGCTTGTCCCTGCGGGGCGGTACCTCCTCGGCACGGTCATCCTGCGCTCGCACGTGCACGTGCATCTGGAGGCGGGGGCGACCATCCTCGGCTCCTGCGATTTTGAGCGGGATTTCCTCCCCCGTGAGCCCTTCCCCTACCACGCAGACGACGCCTTTGGCGGTAAGTACCAGGATGACTCTCACACCTATTTTGACCACTCGCTGTTCGTAGCCAAGGAGTGCGAGGACATCGCCTTTACGGGTGACGGTAAGATCGATATGCAGGGGGTATTTTCGGATACCGACCACGGCCAGTACTACCGCAATATCAAGATCTTTGCCTTCCGCTCCTGCCGGGACCTCGTCTTCCGCGATATTACCCTTCTGCGCGCGGCCGACCTTGCCCTGTGGCTGGTGGACTGCGAGCGTGTCCGCATTCATGCCCTTATGCTGGACGTGCTTGTGGATGGCATCTCGCCCGACGGCTGTCGCGACGTGGTGATCTCGGATTGCCTGATCAAGGCAGACGATGACGCCCTGGTGCTGAAGACCTCCTTCCCGCTTGGGCGGTTTGTCCACTCCCAAAACATCGCCATCCGCAACTGCGTGATCTCCTCAAATGCCTCGGCCATCAAGATCGGCACCGAGACCAACGGGGATTTCCATAACATCTCGATCAGCGGCTGCGTCATCAAAAACGTCCGCCGTGCCGGCATCGCCATTGAAAGCGTGGACGGTGCCAACATCGCGGGGATCGTGATCTCGGGGGTCACCATGCACAACGTCGGCACGCCGCTGTACGTACGGCTTGGCGCCCGCATGCGCGCCCCCGAGGGGACGCCCGTCGGCTCGCTTCGTGACGTGATGATCACAAGCCTTTATGCCGATACCGTCATAGAGCCCTACAAGACCCCCTATCTCTATCTGCCGGGGCAGCAAAACATCGGCCCCTATTGCACCCCCTATGAGTATGCCTCCCAGCTGGAGGGCATCGCCACAGCCCCCATTGAAAACCTCACCCTGCGGGACGTTACCCTTGTGACGGCAGGGGGCGAGAGCCCCGAGACCGCCCTTGCCTGGCCCCTGCCCGAGAAGGACAACGGCTATCCCGACGTCAACAAATACGCCTGGAACACCCCGTTGCCCGCCTCCTGCGTGATCGCGCGGCACATCCATGGGCTGCGGATGGAAAACGTCACCCTGCGTACCAAGCGGCCGGATACCCGCCCCTTGATCCTGACCGACGACGTCACAGACGCATAAGAAAAGAGGAGACCCCGTTTTGCAAAAAAATGGGAGTCTCCTCATTATTTTTTTCAAAAACCCCTTGACAACCCGGAAAATTTTCGGTATACTATCTTTGGTTAGCGCAGGCTAACCAAGTTTTAAGCCTTCCGGTTAGCGGCCGCTAACGGAGGATGCAAAGGAGAACACCATGAAGACCCTGAAGGATGTGGCGATCGGACGGTCTGCCCACGTGGTAAAGGTGCACGGCGAGGGGCCGATCAAGCGGCGCCTGATGGACATGGGGCTGACACGGGGTATCGAGGTCAAGGTGCGCAAGGTTGCGCCGCTTGGCGACCCGATCGAGGTCACGTTGCGAGGATATGAGCTTTCGATCCGCAAGGCGGATGCCGCGATGATCGAGGTGGAGTGATTTTTTTGTACCATACAGTTAGCATAGGCTAACGTGAAAAGGAGGTGCCGCCTTGGCTACCAAGATCGCCCTTGCGGGCAACCCGAACTCGGGCAAGACCACCCTTTTTAACCTTCTGACAGGCTCAAACCAGTTTGTAGGAAACTGGCCGGGAGTCACGGTGGAAAAGAAGGAGGGACGGCTTAAAAAATACAACGATGTGACCGTTACCGACCTGCCCGGTATCTATTCGCTTTCCCCCTACACGCCCGAGGAGGTCGTGGCGCGGCGCTATCTCCTTGAGGAGGCGCCCGACGTTATCCTGAACATCGTGGATGCCTCAAACCTTGAGCGCAATCTGTATCTGACCACCCAGCTCCTTGAGCTTGGCATCCCGACGGTGGTCGCCCTTAATATGATGGACACGGTGGAAAAGCGGGGTGACCGCATCGACCTTGCGGGGATGAGCCGCAGGCTTGGCTGCCCTGTGCTTCCCATCTCTGCCCTGCGGGCGGAGGGGATCACCGAGGTGACCGAGGCCGCCCTTGTTGCCTCACACACAAAGGCGCACGTCTCGCACCACATCTTCTCGGGCGCCGTTGAGCACGCGCTGGCGCACATCGAGGAGGCCGTGCTGCATGCATGGCCGAAGGAGCAGCAGCGGTGGTATGCCGTCAAGCTTTTTGAGCGTGACGAGGCAGTGCTTGCCGACCTTGCCCTGCCGGACGAGGTGCTCTCACACATTGAGGAGGATATCCTGATGTGCGAGCATGAGCTGGATGACGATGCCGTATCGATCATCATCAATGAGCGCTACGATTCGATCACCGTGCTTTTGAACGGCATCTATCAGAGGGCCAAGCACGGCCTTAGCCCCACCGAGCGGATCGACCGTGTGGTGACCAACCGCTATCTTGCCCTTCCCATTTTCGCGCTGATCATGTTTCTCGTTTACTTTATCTCGGTCACCACGGTCGGCTCGCTGGCTACAGACTGGATGGTGGACGGGCTGTTTGGCGAGGGCTTTTACCTCTTTGGAAGCGCGGTCTTTGTCCCCGGCCTTCCGATACTGATCGAGAAGGGGCTTACCGCTATCGGCTGTTGGGGCTGGCTTTCCTCACTGATCCTGGATGGGATCGTGGCGGGGGTCGGCGCGGTGCTTAGCTTTGTCCCCCAGATCTTTGTCCTGTTTCTCCTTTTGGCCTTTCTTGAGGCCTGCGGATACATGTCCCGCATTGCCTTTATGCTTGACCGCATCTTCCGCAAATTCGGGCTTTCCGGGAAGTCCTTTATCCCGATGCTGATCGGCACGGGGTGCAGTGTCCCCGGGATCATGGCCTCGCGCACGATCGAAAACGAGGCCGACCGCCGCATGACGGTGATCACGACCTCCTTTATGCCCTGCAGTGCCAAGCTCCCCTTTATCGCAATGATCGCGGGGGCGGTCTTCGGCGGGGCGTGGTGGGTCGCCCCCACTGCCTACTTCCTTGGGGTCGTGGCTATCGCCTTTTCGGGGCTCTTCTTAAAGAGGACAAAGCCCTTTATGGCCGAGCCCACCCCCTTTGTGATGGAGCTGCCCGCCTATCATATGCCCCGCCCCGTTGACCTTTTCCGCAGTATGTGGGAGCGCGGCTGGTCGTTTGTCAAAAAGGCCGCCACCGTTATCCTGCTTTCCACCATCGTTTTGTGGTTCCTCACCTACTTTGGCTTTGCGCAGGGCGGCTTCCGCATGCTGGAGGAGACCGAGCTTTCCGCAAGCCTTTTGGCCGGCATCGGCAAAAGCTTTGCCTGGGTGTTTGCCCCGCTTGGCTTTGGAAGCTGGCAGGCGGCCGTGGCCGCCGTCACCGGGCTTGTGGCCAAGGAGAACATCGTAGGCACGCTGACCATCCTCTACGGCGACAGTGCCGGCATCGGCGCCGCCTTTACGACCGCCTCCGGCCTTGCTTACCTCGTCTTTAACCTCCTGTGCGCCCCCTGCTTTGCCGCCATCGGCGCTATCCGCCGTGAGATGAAAAGCACAAGGTGGACCCTCTTTGCCCTCGGTTATCAGACAGCGCTTGCCTGGTTTTCGGCCCTTGTCGTCTATCACACCGTCTCTCTCTTTACGGGCGGGGCGCATCCCCTCGGCATTCTTGCCACCCTCCTTGTGCTCCTTGGCATCGTCGCCTTCTTCCTCTATCCGAAGATCGCACCGAAGCTGAAAAGAAAAACCGAAATCTGAACACGCCACCGAAAGGAGGCAATGTTATGTTTACATTTATATCCGAAAACATCGGCTCTCTACTGATTTTGCTTACCGTTGTCTCTATCGCGGCCGCGATCCTTGCCTTTCGCATCCGTGCCAAAAGACAAGGAAGGACCTCCTGCGGCTGTGGTTGTGCCTCCTGCCCGATGGCCGACAAATGCCACCCGAGGAAGGACGGCACCGGGTAAGCGTATAAACAGAAAGCACCTATGACCGCTTGGTCATAGGTGCTTTTCCTTTGGTTAGCCGAGGATCGGCTCGGAGTAAAAATTGATCCTTGGGGAATCGACGCCGTCGGTCTCAAAAACGATGATCTCGTTCTCGCCCTCGCGTAGGATGGGGGCGGGGAGATAGAGGGTTCTTTGCGGGCCCTTATCGTTCCAGTACCGACCGAGATTGAAGCCGTTGACCGTGATAAAGCCCTTATGGAAGCCGGTAGCCTCCAGGAAGGTATCGGCGGGTGTGCCGTCTATGCACAGCCTGCCGCGGTAGAAGCGGGGTGTGCCATCAAAGGCGGTGTCCCTGCCAAAGTCAAGCGCCGTGAGATCCTCCATCGTCAGGGGGGTCATCGTGAAATCAAAGTGATAGGACATGCCAAGGCGCACACCGCCGAGAAGCCCCTTGCGATCCAGGGTGAGATGCCCGAAGTTGATGCGGCCGAGGTTTTCCACAAGAATATCCAGCCGTACCTCCTCGCCCGTGCGCACGCCGATCATCACCTCGTCGCACCGCCCCATGCGGTCGCGGATGCCGACAAGCTTACCGTTCACAAAGATGTGGGCGCGGTCGTGCAGATCCTCCAGCACCAGCGGGCGGGGGGCAAAACCCCCGCGCAGGGTGGTGGAATAGAGAAGATAGCCGAAGTCCTGCCCCACTTCCTCCATGGAAAGCGGCGCAGCATCCCGTATCCCCGTACCAAGGGCGGGGAGGGCGTCAAAGAGGCCGACGCTCTCACTAAGGGTGAGGCTACCGTAGGCCGCCTTTTTGGTGTTCTCTACGTCAAGGGGCGGCTCCTTGCCAAGGAAGCGGGAAAGCTCCCCTCGCACGGCAAAGTAGGTGGGGGTCAGGTCGCCCGCCTCGGAAAGCGGGGCGCTATAGTCATAGCTTGTCACGGTCGGCTGATAGAGGCCCTCTTTGAGGTCGTAATTTGCACCGTTCAGAAAGCCAAAGTTGGTGCCGCCGTGGAACATATAGAAATTGAAGGACGCCCCCATCTCTAACATCTCGTGCAGATCGCGCACGGTATCCTCTGCCGTGCGGAGGTGATGCTCTTCTCCCCAGTGGTCAAACATCCCACACCAGAACTCGCCGCACATCAGGGGGTCGTGCGGGCGGTGTGCCGCTATGGCGGCAAAGGCATCCTTCGGGTGGTCGCCAAAGTTCATGACCGAGAAAAGCTCGGGAACCGTGCCACCCGAGATCATAAAGTCACAGGGGCCGTCCGAGGTAAAGAGGAGACAGTCGGCCCCGTATTCCCGGTAAATGGCCGTGACGGCGCGCAGATAGTCCTTATCGTCGGCAAACGAGCCGTACTCGTTTTCCACCTGCATCATAATGATCGGGCCGCCGTGCGTGGAAAGGTAGGGGGCAACGCGGGTCAGAAGCTCGCGGTAATAGGGACGCACCTTTTGGAGATACCGGGGGGAATTACACCGCACGCGCACGTCGGGATAGCGAAGAAGCCAGGAGGGGAGTCCCCCACCCTCAAACTCCGCACAGATAAAGGGGCCGGGGCGCAGGATAACCTTCAGCCCGAGAGAGTCGGCAATCTCGATAAAGCGGACGATATCCAGCCCGCCCGAGAAGCAGAACTCGCCCTCGCGGCGCTCATGCAGGTTCCAGGCGACGTAGGTCTCCACCGTATTGAAGCCGCAGGCGCGAAGCTTTTTCAGGCGATCCTCCCAGTACTCGGGAATCACGCGGAAATAGTGGATCGCGCCCGAAATCACGGTAAAGGGCTTGCCGTCAAGCAGGAATTGCTTGCCTCGGATGGAAAGCTCACTCATTTGAAATACTCGCCAAGGTAGGCCTTCGTATTCTCGACCATCTCGTCAAAAAGCTTTCTGGCCTCGGCCACCGGCAGACGGGTGAGAGGGTCATTGGCGAAGGCGCGGAAGGCAAGGTCAAGGTCATAGGCAAAGGCGGCCTCGATCACCATCTCCTGCTCGGCCGAGATGCGCGCAACGAGGTTGTAGATCGGAAGCGGGATCTCACCGGCCTGCACGGGGACCACCGTGTCGGCGGTAAAGCTGGCGTTGGTCTCCACCACCGCGCCAAGCGGCAGGTTGGGGATCTGCCCGACGTTCGGCAGGTTGACGTTGGTCACAAGGTCGGAAAGACCGAGGATCGCGCGCATCTGGCGCACCCCCTCCTCGCCCGTGCCGGCCAGCTTGACGACCTCCTCGCCCGAAACCAGGCGCTCGCGTCTTGCAAGGCGCTCCTTGAGGGTCTCCTTTCTCCAGGAAACCGGGGTAAGGCCAAAGTGCCACTTCCCCATCACCTGCTCGGGGGTATCCAGGTACCAGCTACCCTCGCAGAACTCGGCCAGGTGACGGTCACCCGCCGCGGCAATGACGCCGTAGCGGTCAAACAGGTCAAACTTTACGCTGTTGTCGCTCTTGAAGGCGCGGTTCATCCAGTTGTCATCCACGATCTCATCGACGTGCGAGCTCTTCCAGTCTGCCACGTGCTCACGGTAGACGTCGTACAGGTCAATATTGCGGTAGGTTGCCTTGGTGACCCAGGTGAAGTGGTTGACACCGACCACGTTGGTCTTGATCTCATCGCGACGGGCATCGATGCCGCGGCGTTCCTTTAAGAGCTTGACAAGGATATTCTGCGTGCCGAAGACCTCGTGGCAGCAGCCAAAGGCCTTGATACCCGGGAACTCCTTATACAGTGCGCGCACCGAAAGGGTCATGGGGTTGGTGTAGTTGATGACCCACGCATCCGGGCAGAACTCGCGGATGGCACGGGCGATCTCGCGGAACATCGGAATGGTACGCAGGGCGCGCACGATACCGCCGGGGCCGGTCGAATCGCCAACCGGCTGCCAGATGCCGTACTTCTCGGGGGTATGCACGTCGCTTTCCATCTCATCAAAGGTGCCGGGCAGGATCGAGATCACCACAAAATCCGCCCCGGTCAGCGCTTCCCCGATCGTTTTGGTGGCAACGTAGGTGAACTCGGATACCGCATCGGGCAGGGCGTTGATGTTGTTACCGATGATCGCGTTCTTCTCGGCCGCCTCATAGTCAATGTCGTAAAGTGCAACAGTCCCGTTCATATCGGGGGCCATTGCCAGGTCGCTCATCAGTCCCCACGCCCAACCGCGCGAGCCACCGCCGATATAGGCAATTTTCAGGTTATTTGCTTTTTTTCCGTCAAAGGTTACGCTTCCCATAATACCTCTCCTGAAATTGATTTGTTTACTGTTTCACAGCATCTTCATTATAAGGGATTGCACCGCGAAAGTCAACCGTTGCAAGGAAAAAGTGAGAAGTTTTTTCTTGACTTTTTGCGGAGTTTCTGCTATCATAAAGGCGAGAAAGAGAAAGGAGCGACACACGATGAAAAAGGTTATTCGCTTTACGGGCCTCGCCTGCCCGAACTGCACAAGGAAGCTGGAGGAGGCCATGGCGGGGACCCCGGGGCTCATCTCCTTCGGTGCGAATTTCATCACGGGCAAGCTGACCGTGGAGGCCGAGGACAGCGCCTTCCCTGCCATTCTTGAGGCGATCACCGAAAAAGGCCGCGCCATCAAGCCCGAGTTTGAAATCAAGGATTGACGGATCGTAAAAAAAGCCGCTTTTGCGGGGCTTCTCATAAGGAAGGTTACAATTTGTAGGGACCGGCGTCCCCTATCCGCACGTGCACAAAGAAGTAAAGGGACATTTTCTCTACTATGGACAAGATCAACACACCATGATATAATGCAAAAAATGGTTGAGAAAGA
>JAGBZZ010000040.1 GCA_017652965.1 Clostridia bacterium
CAGCGTTTTCGTCAGCCGTATCAATTATCCGATGACGGTTGGGGTCGCCGAGGACGGTGACGTTTATTTTGCCACCACCCGTCTGGCCTTTCCCGAGGACGTGCGCTTGAAGAGCATCACGCTCCTGCCCCCGATGCAGACCTATGAGCTGACGCGCGGCGGCTTCCGCGTGGCCCCCTATCCGCTTTCTCTTGATGTCAAGGTCGCAGAGATCACCGAGGAGCGCACCGATGCGGCGTATTCGATCTTCCTCGATTGCCTTAAAAAGAAGGGAAGCCCCTTGCAGGGATGCGATCTGGTAGATGTTTATACCTCGGTCTGGCCCGAGGGCGAGCTCAATCAGAACGAGCCGATGCTTTACGTCCTGCTTGAACGGCTTGCGGCCGAGGGGCGGCTTGGGCTTGTTCCGCTCTATCTTGAGGGGATATCCCCCGCGCACATAGGAAAAAAGTTCGGCGTGTATCTGAAATAACGAAAAAGGCACTGAAAAGTGCCTTTTTTTGCATAAAGCGAAGATTCCTCTTGCAAAATTTTCAAATTTTGCTATAATATACATAATAATACATAAAGAAAAGGAATTCGACATGGACGTTATCTCCAATGCCCAATACGATGTCCGATCACAGTATGGCCACCTGATCCTTCTTTGCCTTGCCAAGGATGAGGAAAAAACGCAGGCACTTCGCCTTGAGCTCAGTAAGGCGGGCTACGCCTACCTGTATTTCCCGATCTCCGCGGATACGCTGGCACAGCACGATTATCTTTCCGAGGTCACCAAGGCGCTGGATGCCTGCTCCTGCATGATCCCCGTGATCACGACCGATCTCTTCTCGGAGGAGGCCGTTATTTACCGCAACGTGTTCTGGTTTGTGATCGGCTATATGCAGACCAAGTGCCACGAAAGCATTGTGCCGTATATCGCAGAGGGGGATGACTCCCGGCTGGCAACCACGCCGCTGAAGAATGCCTCGCCCTCCTTTACCACGGCGGAGATCGTCAGCACGCTGGAAACCAAGTATGCGGGCGCCTTGATGAAGAGCCAGTATTACGATAACTATCTGCTCAATTACTACGCTTATAACCGTATCATCTACCGCCGCCTTGTTCTGAAGCTCCGTATTTATGAGGATGCCTTCCGCCATATCTGCGAGGCGATGGAATATGAGTGGGGCAGAAATGCCGAAAGCCGCCTGGACCGCTTCCTTGAAAAGAACCTGTTTTGTGCCTATAAGGTGTTGAGCTTTGGGTGCGATAATGGGCTTGAGCCGCAGTTTGAGCCGTACCGCGAGGAGATCCACCCGAGCGAAAACGGCCTGGCCTCGTCGATCATCTGTAAGAGTAAATACAACGTTCTTGAGGATGAGGATCGCCACGCAAGCGGTGTTCATGCCGAGGTCGACGTTGAGATCGTGATCCCCGTTCACAAGCTTTTCGGTGTCTATTTCAAGTGCTATATGGGACTTAAGCAGAAGGATTATTTCTGGATGCTTCCCACCCTCCTTTCGCGCGATATCGGAAAGTATGATTTCTCCGAGCCGCCGGATGACGATATGATGGAAAACCCCACCTATTGGAACAACCTTTTCCCGAAGAGCACCTATACCGATTTCGGCAAGGGGCGGCTTTACTTCAGTCTTGGGCTTGAGCGCCACAATACCGAAAAGTCGATCGTTCTCACCCCCGAGATGGGCGTAGGCATGACCGCCGACTATATCTTCCCGCAGTAAGGAGAATACGTATGTTAGATCCCAAACCGCAGATCGAAGGCGATTTTATATTTACCGCGCGCCTTTTGGAGGATGCCGAAAGAAAGTACTACGGTATCTTTATCTCGCACTCCAATAAGGATAACGAAAAGTATCTGAAGCCCCTGCTTGAGGCCATGCGCGCGCAGAACCTTCACCCGCTTTGTGACCGTGATATCCTGGCGGGCGGTGACGATTATCAGAGAAAGATCGAAAGCTACCTCGATTGCTACGCGGGCGTGATCCTCGTTACCGAGGATTCGCTTAGGTCCAATTGGGTGAACTATGAAATGGGCATCTTTGCGGCGCGCGGCACCAAGGTGTTTCTTTACGATCCCGAGAATATTCTCGCCAACCGCGTGGAGATCCCCGGGGTTGCGAATATTTACGGAACGCATATCGGGCGCTATATGCCCGCCTATAACACGCTTGACGGGCTGATTGCCGCCTTGCGCGGTGTTTCGCCCTATGCCGATATGTGCCTTGAGGAAAACAGCTTTATCACCAAGCGTATGTTCCTTGACCTGATCACCGAGAGGGTGGACACCGTGATCGCGCGTATCGAAAGCTCCGCCTTTGACCGCTATGCCGATCTGATCGCCACCTGTCGCTTGAACGTTCTCGTTACCAATTTCGGTATGTTTTATCCCGAGCACGGTGACGGTGAGCATTGCTATGCACAGCGCTTCCGTCCGCTTGCCGACGGTGCCTGCCCGATCTCGGGTAAGCCCTGTGCCCTTGTTACGCGCGGAAAGGTGGATGCGGAAAACCGCGAGTGCGTGGTGCTCAACCATGTCCTGCCGAACGGTAAGCTTCTCCGTGCGGGGGATACCGACGTGCGCGGCATCGTTACCGAGGTCGGCTCGATCGTTTTCACCCTGCCTCTCAATATGGTGTACGGTACCGAGTTCAAGTTCTTTATGGACGTGCCCGATGAGGAAACCGCCGAAAAGCTCCTCGAGATGTTCCACGGCATCGGTATCCACGCCAATATGTCGGATAACGTCGGCTCCAAGCGCCTCTATATCTCGATCCCCGAGCGGCGCGCCCAAGGGCTTTTCCGCCTTGACCATGAGTTTAACAACAATTTCCTCTGTCCTCGCGCGGGCAGAAAGAATCAGTAACGAAAAAGAACCGTGAGCATGGCGTGATACTCTTAACGGAGTATCACGCCAGTTCTATTCGCCTGCGGCGAGTTCTATTGCTGCGCAGTGATATTCGGCTGTCGCCGAGTGATATTTGCTTCGCAAGTTTTAAGGCGAATAGAATATCACTGTGAGGCAAAGCCGAACAATATCACTGCCCGAAGGGCAATATCACTCTTTGCGTAGCAAAGAATATCACTCACATATAAAGCAGAGAAGAGAGAGCTTCACGGAAATTTGTTTCCGCGTTACTCTCTCTTC
>JAGBZZ010000359.1 GCA_017652965.1 Clostridia bacterium
AATGCGTGCGCCCGAGGATCGCAACGAGATCCTGCGGCAGATCCTCCACCGTCAGAATACCCGCGCGGCAGGCATCGTCGATATCGTGATTCACGTACGCAATTCTATCGGCATACTTGATGATGACCCCCTCCAGAGTGGAAGCCATATGATCGCCTGTATGGTTGAGGATCGCGTCGCGCACCTCAAAGGTGAGATTCAGCCCCTGCCCGCCATTTTCCAAAATATCCACCACGCGCAGGCTTTGCTCATAATGAGCAAAATCGGGAGAAAAGCATCTTCTCATAGCAGTTTCCCCCGCATGACCGAACGGCGTGTGGCCAAGGTCATGCCCAAGGGCGGCAGCCTCCACAAGATCCTCATTGAGGCGAAGAGCGCGCGCCATGATACGCGCGATCTGCGAGACCTCCAGCGTATGCGTCATACGCGTGCGGTAATGCTCCTCCTCAGGGCAAAAAAAGACCTGTGTCTTGTGGATCAGACGCCGAAAGGACTTGGAATGCAGGATCCTGTCACGGTCGCGCTGAAATTCGGTGCGGCAGACACTCTCCTCACACGGATGGATCCGGCCGCGCGTATTTTCGGTTAAAAAAGCAAAGGGAGACAAAAACTCATGCTCCCGCTGCAGAAACAGATCGGCTACTCGCTCCATGAATTGTCCCCCTAAAAAGCCATTCGTATTTAAAATACGCAAGGCAATTGCTTTTTACTCTTTTTTCTACACATATTTTTGCGTTTTTCGGTTATTTTCTCCCGTATCAAAGGGGCAACTTCTGCCATCCTTCCCCTATCTTTTGCGGTACGATGCGTCCGTTTGAGGCTTCAAAGATCTTTTGCACCACGCGCTCGGCCTCCTGAAAGGAGACGGTGTACGTCAGGCTGACCTCCGCCCCGAATTCCGCCTCACCAAGGATCACGCCGCATCCCTCCAAAATGCGGGAAAGACGCTGATACTCACCGTACGGGCAAGGAAAGCGGTAAGTGGCACACGGCGTACAATGCACGTGTCCCGCGGCCTGCAAGGCCGCCGCGGCCGCCTCGGTATACGCACGCACAAGGCCGCCCGCCCCCAATAGAATACCGCCGAAATAGCGGGTCACCACGATCGCCACGTTAAGGCAAACGTTTTTTCTTAAGACCTCCAATACGGGAAGTCCGGCCGTGCCCTGCGGCTCGCGGTCGTCACTGTAGCGGGTCTTGGCGCCCTCGCGCAGAAGATAGGCATACACGTTGTGACGCGCATCGGGAAACTCTGCCCGAATGCGCGAAACAAAGGCAATAGCCTCCTCCTCGGTCGTTACAAAATCCGCAGATCCGATAAAGACCGAGCGCTTTTCGTCGATTTCCGCGCGCCCGTAGCCCGCAATGGTGCGATATGCCTCCATTTTAGTCCTGCCTTAAAATAAATGCCGAAAACTTCGGATAATTCTTTTCATCCAACAAGGTTTTTACCAAAATTCCCTCGTCAAGATACTGGGGATCCTCCAAAAGCGGGCATTCGCCGCGCAGAGAATTCAAGGCCCCCGCCTCTGCATAAGGGATTAAGAGAGCAACCTCTTTTTTGTTCTTTTTCAACACACCGGCGATCGCCTCCAACAAGGCGGAAACCCCGCGGCCATCCCTGGCAGAAAGGAACACACGCTCACTCGACGTATTATAGCTCTCCGAGGTAAAGGATGCGGCCAGGTCGCACTTGTTATATACCACAAGCTGAGGGATCTCTCCCGCACCAAGCTCTGCAAGCAGACCTCGCGTCACCTCGAGCTGAGCCGCACATTCCGGATCCGACACGTCCGCCACAAGCAAAAGAAGATCGGCCAGTGTCACCTCTTCCAACGTGGAATGAAAGGCGCGGACCAGCTGATGCGGCAGACGGCGGATAAAGCCAACGGTGTCGGTCAGAAGGATTTCCTGGCCATCCGGCAAAGCCAGACGGCGGGTAGTGGGATCCAGCGTAGCAAACAGCTTATCCTCCGAAAGAACGCCGGCATCGGTCAGAGTATTCAGAAGTGTAGACTTCCCTGCGTTGGTGTATCCCACGATAACGGCTTTGGGGATCCCGCTGCGCTCTCTCGCCGCGCGCATGGTGGCGCGATTCGCTGAAAGCTCGCGCAGCTCTGCCTCCAGGGCGGTGGCGCGGCGTTTCAGATAGCGACGATCGGTCTCCAGCTTGGATTCACCGGGGCCACGGGTGCCGATGCGCCCCCCCTGGCGGGAAAGAGCACTTCCCTTGCCAATAAGGCGCGGCGCGGTATACTTCAGCTGTGCCAGCTCTACCTGCAGCTTTCCCTCACCCGAAACGGCATGCAAGGAAAAGATGTCAAGAATCAGCATCGTGCGGTCGCACACCCGCACGCCGTCCAAGGCGTCCTCAATATTACGGATCTGCGAGGGCGAAAGCTCGGTATTGAAGATGACAAGCTCTGCCTCTTCGTTTTTAGAAAGCTCGGCAAGCTCCAAAAGCTTGCCACTGCCGATATAGGTAGCAGGATCGGGATTGTCCTTCATCTGCACCATCCGCGCCGCAGAGACACCGCCCGCCGTATGCAAAAGGCGCTCCAGTTCGTCCAGCTCCACCTCTACGGTAGGCATGTCTGCGCTTGAGGCACAGGTGGCTACCAATATAGCGCGCTCGCCACTTCCTTTTTCAGAGATCATACAAACTCCTCCAGAAGAGAGAAAAAGGCGTGACAGCAATCATGCCACGCCATTTCTCTATGTTTGATTATTTGCCGCTTGCAGCCAGACGCTTCTTGAACTTATCCACACGCCCGCCGGCATCAACGAACTTCTGCTTACCGGTAAAGAACGGATGGCAACTGGAGCAAATATCCACCGTCATATCGCCCTTCACCGAACGGGAAGTGACAGTGTTGCCGCATGCGCAACGGATAGTAGCAAGCTTATAATCGGGATGAATTCCGGATTTCATTGTTTTCACCTCTTTGAACTTTCATTACTGACCTATTATAGCACAGTCTTTTTCGGTTTGCAAGCCTTTTTTGAAAAAAATTATAATTTTTCCGACATTTCCAACCGAAGCCGCTCCATGATCTTCTTTTCCAGCCTGGAAATGTAGGATTGCGAGATTCCCAAAAGATCCGCAACCTCCTTTTGCGTGCGCTCGCGCCCGCCAGAAAGCCCAAAGCGCAGTTCTATGATCTCCCGTTCCCTCGGTGCAAGCCCCGCTACCGACTCCCGCACCATTTTCCGCTCCTCCACCTCCTCGATCCTGCGGCAGACGACGTCCGCGTCGCTACCCAGCACGTCGGAAAGCAAAAGCTCATTCCCATCCCAATCCACATTCAAGGGCTCATCGATCGAGATCTCGCGCTTCTGACCGCTCGTTTTTCGGATATACATCAGGATCTCGTTTTCGATACAGCGCGAAGCGTAGGTGGCAAGCTTGATGTTCTTTTCCGGCGAAAAGGTGTTAGCCGCCTTCATAAGCCCCACCGTGCCGATAGAGATCAGATCCTCAATGTTGATCCCCGTGCTTTCAAACTTCTTGGCTATGTAGACCACAAGACGAAGATTGCGCTCCACCAACACCTTTTTCAGCGAGCTGTCCTCCCGTATCCTTTTCAAAAGCTCTGCCTCCTCCTCGCCAGTCATGGGGCTTGGCAGAACGTTGCTTCCATTTATATAATATATCCTTCCCCATTCACGCGGCAAAAGCAGCCGACGGATCCTGTTGACAAAGCGTTTCCAAGCCCTCGCGATCAGTAATAACAGCTTCAAGATGCCACCTCCGCATTCAAAAAATCAAAACAGACGGAACAAGTGCCCCGTACCCGCAAAATCCGCTTCCTCCTTGATGATCCAGCACCACGACCGCATCCACCGAATGCGCCTCTGCCGTCCCCTCCCCGATGATGACATCTGTAGGGCGATACCCCACCAAAAGGCGGCTTCCGCCCAAGGATCTCGCCGGGATCAGGCGGATGCGGCGCCTGCTTTCTGCTGAAAGCACCCCGGGATCCCCCGGCTCGCTCTCGGAAAAATTAAGTATATCCGCAGGGATCACCTCGCGCGCCGTGTCACTGTCCAGCACGATGCAGGGCCTTCCGGAAAGCGGATCGCAAAGCGTATTACCGCTATCCACCAATGCCGTTACGCTTTTTGTCCGCTCCCCCTCGCGAAGTGTAAGCAGAACCGCACGCTGCTTGTGAAGATACGCAAAGCGGCGACGGCCGATCCCCAGCAGCATCGCACAGAAAAGTGCCAACACAAAGAATATCACCAGCCTTCCATCCCCCGCAAGCAGTGCCCCCAAAAGCTCCTCCCGTTTTTCAAAAAAGCGTGCAAGGAGACTGTAAAACGCGGTGATCATCCCCCCGAGAAGCCATGAGGTTACGAAAAAGATCCCCAAAAGCGCAAAAAAACGTCGCCGTGCGCACCGTCCGCCATAGGAAATCTCGCATAAAAGCCACGCCATTGCCATCCCGATGAGAATCCCGGGGATCACATAGCCGCCAAGAAGCGCAGAGGCCACCGCGTACACCCCGCCAAGCGCGGCCGCAATGATAAGCCTTACCGTACGGTGCGGCAGATGCAGGATCGCCCCCGCGAGGCAAAGAGCCAGAAAATCCATGCAAAAGTTGATAAGAAACAGTACATCCACATACACTACCGTCATTTTCACGATCCTTTCTTGCCTATATTATATTCGTACCGCAATAAAAAATATGTCAGTTTCGGTTGGAAGGAAAATATTATTTCCGGGAACAAAAAAAGAGAGACCGCATCGGCAAAAACCGAAATGATCTCTCTTTTAATATGGAAGTCTTGGATCAGTTTTTGGAAATGATCTGCTCGCAGGCGGATTCGATCGCCGCGGTGTCCAGCTCCTCGGCGGCTCCGCGGTCGCAAAGCGCCGCTACGTGGCTGTCAAAGGGCAGGCGGGCAAGCACCTGAGTGCCGTTCTTCTCGGCGACCGCCTCAAGATGGCTTTCCCCGAAGATGTGATGCTGCTTGCCGCAATCCGGGCAGACGAAGTAGCTGAAGTTCTCCACAAGGCCGTAAAGCGGGATGCTCATCATCTCAGCCATGGTGACCGCCTTTTGCACGATCATGGAAACAAGCTCCTGGGGGCTTGTGATCACCACGATGCCGTCAACGGGCAGGCTTTGGAAGACGGTAAGCGGAACGTCTCCGGTTCCCGGAGGCATGTCGATGAATAGATAATCAAGCTCGCCCCAGGAAACGTCGGTGTAAAACTGCGTAATCACACCGGCAATGACAGGGCCGCGCCATACGACCGGCTTCTCCTCCTCCTCTACCAGGAGGTTGACCGACATCACACGGATGCCGCTCGCCGTCTCGGCGGGGATCATACCGTTTTCGTCTCCTACGATCGTGCCGGTATGCAGGCCGAATGCCTTCGGGATCGAGGGGCCGGTCACGTCGGCATCCAGAATGCCGACCGAATAGCCGCGGCGGCGCATAGCGACCGCCAGCATCGTGGTGACCGAGGATTTACCGACACCACCCTTGCCGCTGACAACGGCAATGATCTTTTTAATGTGGCTGCCCGCATTCGGCTTGGCAAGAAGCGATTCCTTGGAGGCCGAAGAGCATTTTTGCGAGCAGGTGCTGCAATCATGGGTACATTCAGACATATGATTTTCTCCTTTGGTTTACATACAAGTGATAGACAGCTCTCCCGCAGGGGAAACTGCAATAGCGGCCTCGGTCACCTTATCCTCATACCGGGCGATGATCTTCTCGGCCAGCACGTCCTCGACGCGCCCCTCAAGGTACCGGCGCATGTTACGCGCGCCGTACTTTTCGGAATAGGATTCCTCGGCGATTACCCGATAAGCCGCCTCATCCACCGAAAGCCGAATCCCGTGCGAAGCAAGCACGTCGGAAAGCTCGGCAATCTGCAAGCGGGCAATTGCCGCAAAATCCTCACGGCTCAGCGGGCGGAAGGTGATGATCTCATCGATCCGATTCAAGAATTCCGGGCGCAGGAAGGAGGAAAGGGCACGTTCTGTCCGTTCTTTATCCTGCAGCTCCTGCGATTCGGAAAATCCGGAAATGGCAGAAGCGCGCTCACTGCCCGCATTGGTCGTCATTACGATCAACGTGTTTTCAAAATTCACAACCCGTCCCATCGCATCGGTAAGTTTTCCGTCGTCAAGCACCTGCAAAAGAATGTTGAGGACATCGGGATGCGCTTTCTCGATCTCATCAAACAGTACCACGGAATACGGGCGGCGGCGGATCTTTTCGGTAAGCTGGCCGGCCTCGTCAAAGCCGACGTATCCGGGAGGGGCGCCTATCAGCTTGGAGACCGAGTGCTTTTCCATATATTCCGACATATCCAGGCGTATCAAGGTGTCGGGCTGCGAGAAGAGATCCTCTGCCAGCACCTTAACAAGCTGTGTTTTACCAACGCCCGTCGGCCCCGCAAAGATAAATGAGATGGGGGCGCGGCGAACCGAAACCCCGGCACGCTTACGCTTGATGGCGCGCGCCACCGCGCTGACGGCGGCAGACTGGCCAATAATGCGGCGAGAGATCCGCTCCTCTAACCGATCCAGGCGTGCAAACTCACTGGTATTGATCGAGGTGGCGGGAATGCCCGTCCATACCTCAATTACCCGCGCGAGGTCATCCACCGTCAAAAAGACGCGCTCACAGACCTCCATAAGCGGTGCAAGCTCTTCCTTAAGCTTTAGCTCACGAACGGTAAGATCTGCGATCTCACGGTACTTGCCTTCGTTTTTCTTGGGATCCTCTTCGTCGGGTCTCCCCTCGAGGGCGGCCTTCGCCTTGGCTATCTTGGCAAGCTCCTCCTCGGCGGCACGGCGTTTTCCGAGCTCCGGCGTATCCAGGGCACGGCGCGCGGCGGCCTCGTCCAAAAGGTCGATCGCCTTATCGGGCAAGAACCGATCGGTAATATACCTCTCCGAAAATTCGGCGGCATAGCGCAGTGTCTCATCCGGGATCCTCACACCGTGGAAATCCTCGTAATATCCCTTGATGCCGCGCAGCATATCCACGGTTTCGGTAACCGACGGCTCCTGCACCGTCACGGGCTGAAAGCGCCGCTCAAGGGCGCTATCCTTTTCGATAAACTTGCGGTATTCCTTCAGGGTCGTTGCGCCGATCACCTGTATCTCCCCTCGGGAGAGTGCAGGCTTCAGAATATTGGCGGCGTTCATGCTGCCTTCGCTTTCGCCCGCACCGACAATGTTATGCACCTCGTCGATCACAAGGATAATATTGCCTGCGGCCTTTACCTCGGAGATGAGGCCGAGAATGCGGGATTCGAACTGACCGCGGAACTGCGTCCCCGCCACCAGTGCGGTGAGATCCACCAAATACACCTCGGCATCACGCAGGCGATACGGAACCTCCCCGGCCACAATGCGAAGTGCCAGTGCCTCCGCAATGGCGGTTTTACCTACCCCGGGCTCGCCGATGAGGCAGGGATTGTTCTTCTGGCGGCGGCACAGGATCTGTATCACACGGTCAAGCTCACGCTCGCGCCCCACGATCTTATCCAACCGTCCCTCGGCGGCTTGCTTGGTCAGATTTTTGCAATAGGTATCCAAAAATTTGCGTTTTTCGCGCTTTGGCGTAGCGTCACGCTCACGGCGAGGGGGGCGCTCGCCCTCCCCTTTTGCTTCATTCCCCTTGCCGGGGATCGGAAATCCGAGATTCTGAAACAACTTCGGCAGATCAATGGCGGGGGCGCCGCCATCCTCACCGTCATCCTCGCCAACCGGCTCTTCTCCGTCCGAGAGGGCGCTACGAAGATCCTCGGACATTCTTTCGAGATCCTCCTCGCTTACCCCCATCTTTTCAAGCATGTCATTCACAGGCTTGATACCCAGCTCACGGGCGCAGTTGAGGCAAAGCCCCTCGTTTACGGTACCGTCCTTATCCATACGGGTTATGAACACCACGGCCACACGGCGGCGGCATTTAACACACATTTGCATTTTCATGAAATTACTATTCTCTTACCTACCTGATTTTCTTGACTTCTCTTATGAGAAGATGCTGTAGCGATAAAGGAAGCCGGAGATCCAGGCGTCCTTCACCTCAATAAACGCAATATTAAGCGTTTCGTCCAAAAAGCCCATAAGCTTAGAAAAGATAAACGCCAGCACAAGCGCCGTCAAAGCCCCGAAAAGAAGCCCGAGGGCACGGTTGATCTGGCCGACGATGGGCACACGCATCACGATGGCACTGATAGGCACCGACAGGACGCGTAATACGAAAAATGCTGCCAGGAACAAAAGGGCAAAGGCCACCGCGGACGAAAGCATCTGTGCCACAGAATGCGAGGCACTCTCCGCAAATTCCGTCACGGCATCCTGACCGCTTTTCACGGCATTCTCTGCAATGCCGTAAAGGTCGATACCCACCGTTTTTGCGGCGTTTTGCAATGCCGGCGGAACGGCATCGGTAAGCGTCTGTGCACTTTGCGAGGCGTCCATCCCCTGCAGGGCATTGTCCATTTTAGCACGAATAAAGGGAAATACGTAATTTTCCTTCAGAACAGCCGCAAGCTGCTCAAAGGTCGACATGGCAAATACGGCAGAAAACAACCCCGCAAAGGTCTTCATCACGATGCGGAGAAAGCCGCGATGCCATCCGTAATATACACCGATAGCCAAAAGGATTACCAGTAAAAGATCCAGCACAATATTACCAAACATGATGTTATCAAGCATACCGTCATTCCTCCTTTTCTATTCACGATCTCACAAGTCATACTAATACTGTAGGTTTCAACTCTATAAATTATACACCGCGCGCTACGGGTTGTCAATCCTCTTTTCGCTATTTCACCACCACGTTTTCCATACCGAGAAGGCGATAAAGCGACAAAAGAAGAGACTCGGTGACAGAGACCGAAACACCGGTTGCCGTCACGTATTTTCCGGAATCGCAGTCATACACCACGACCGCCGTGCCACCGGGATATTTCTCCATAAGACGAAGCGCCGCACGGCATTCATCCGCCCCCAGTGACTTAACGCGCAAAAAGAGCCGCACAGGCATAGGCTTTGATGCGGCAGTCGCCTCGGTTGCCTGCTTATCCGCCACCAAGGGCACGGCCGAAAGCAGGAGGATCTCAGGGCGCTTGCCCTCCTTTACCGTGATCTTACCGGTGAGGGAAACCACCGTATCCTGCAAAAGCGCACCTTGATAGCGCTCAAGCGTCTTGCCAAAGGCTACCGCATCGATCTCACCGTAGCGATCCTCAAGCGTTACCACACACATGGCAGATCCGTTTTTCAGTGTCCTCTGCGCGCGGCGCGTCAGGATCCCTCCAACGGTGACACGGTCTCCGTCCGCATAGACCCCGTTTCCCTCTTCCCCTTCCGAAAAGGCCTCCAGGATATCCGAGATCTGCACGCAGGAAAGCCTTTCAAGCTGGGTGCGGTAGCCATCGATGATATGACCCGAAAAATACATGCCGGAGCTTTCCTTTTCCAGCGTCAGAAGCTCACGAAGCTCAAACTCCGGAATGTCGGGATAGGAGATGGCGGAGGATCTTGCAACACCCACGTCCTCCCCCATAAAAAAGATGTCCATCTGCCCCGTCACGTTTGCCCTGGCCCTTTCGGAAAGCTCGTCCATTACTTTTTCATAGACCGAGAGCAGCTGCGACCGAAAGACCCCAAGACGGTCAAAGGCACCGCTTTTGATCAGCGATTCCACCTGCCGTTTATTAAGATCGCGGCTTCCCATACGTTCTAAGAAATCCTGAAAGCTTGAAAACGGGCCGTGTGAGCGCTCGGAAAGGATGGCCTCAACGCACGGCGCGCCCACATTGCGGAGCGCCAAAAGCCCAAAGCGAATGGTCTTTCCGCTTACCGAAAAGGTTCTTTGGCTTTCGTTGATATCCGGTGGAAGCACAGGTATACCGGCATGGGTCGCCTCGGCAATATACTTTACCATCTTGGTCTGATCCCCAAGCACCGAGGTCAGAAGTGCGGCAGTATACTCGCGCGGGTAGTGCGCCTTCAGATATGCCGTGCGGAAGGAAAGCGTGGCGTAGGCCGCCGCATGGCTTTTGTTGAAGGCGTATTCGGCGAAGCTGTACATGCGGTCAAAGATTCGCCCGGCCGCCCCGGGGTCGATACCGCGGGCGGTTGCCCCGGATATAAATCCCTCGCGCTCGTCGGCCAGGATGGCACTTTTCTTTTTGGACATGGCGCGGCGCACAAGATCGGCGCGTGCAAAGGAATATCCGGCCAAACGACGGAAGATCTGCATGACCTGCTCTTGATATACGATGCACCCCTCGGTATCACCAAGGATCTCTGCAAGCTCGGGAACCTCGTAATCCGGGCTTTCTCTCCCCTCGCGACAGGCAAGGTAATGCGGGATAGAATCCATAGGGCCCGGCCGATACAGGGCAATAGCCGCCGTGATATCATAGATATTGTGCGGCCGCATCCCCGAAAGCAGGCGGCGCATCCCGGCAGATTCCAGCTGAAAAACGCCGTCGGTCTTCCCCGCCGAGATCAGCTCGTAGGTTGCCGCATCCTCGAAAGGAACCTTGGAAATATCAAAATCCGGCTCGGTTTCCCTTACCGCGCGCTCGGCATCGGCGATAATCGTCAGATACCGAAGGCCGAGAAGGTCAAATTTCACAAGCCCGAGATCGGCAACGGTATCCATGTCATACTGAGTTACCACCGCATCACCGTTTGTGGCAAGCGGCAGGGATCTTGCCAGCGGCTCTTCGGTTATGACAAGCCCGGCCGCATGCGTAGAGGCATGGCGCGGCATCCCCTCAAGCGCCATAGCGGTATCCAAAAGGCGCTTGACGGTTTCGGAGCTTTCATACATCTCGCGCAGTTCTTTTCCCTCAAGGGCCGTAGAGATGCGGATCTTCAGCTCACGCGGAATCAGCTTGGCAACGGCATCCACCTCTCCGTAAGGAATGCCCATCGCGCGGCCAACATCCCGCACGGCCGCACGCGCGGCCAGGGTGCCAAAGGTCACGATCTGCGCTACGCGATCCTCGCCGTAGCGGCGGCGGACGTAGGCGATCACCTCGTCACGGCGCTCATAGCAAATATCGGTATCAAAATCCGGCATCGTAATACGCTCGGGATTCAAAAAGCGCTCAAAAAGCAGCCCATAGCGGAAGGGGTCAATATCGGTGATCCCCGCGCAGTAGGCTACCATACTTCCGGCACCCGAGCCACGCCCGGGGCCAACGGGAATTCCCGCATTCTTGGCATAAGCGATAAAATCCCGCACAATAAGGAAATATCCGTCAAAGCCCATGCGCCCGATCACCGAAAGCTCATAGTTCAGCCTTTCGCGATAGGCGGCCTCGGTTCCGTAGGAGAAATCAATCTTTCTCTCCCGCACCTTGGCGGCAAACCCCTCCTCGGTATATTGACGAAGAAGCGCGGCATGGGAAACACCGCCCGTGGGAAACGAGGGCATATGGATCTTACCAAAGGTAAAGGAAAAATCGCATTTCTCGGCAATCCTGACCGAATTTTCAATTGCCCCCTCGATGTGGCCGAAAAGGCGCTCCATCTCCTCGGTGGATTTATAGTAGAATTCGTCGGTTTCAAAGCCAAGCGGACGGCCGTCCGTGATAACCGAGTTTGTCTGGATACACATCATGGTAGCCTGGATCTCGGCATCCTTTTTGGCCAAATAATGCACGTCATTGGTGGCTACAAGCGGGATACCCGTCTTTTGAGAAAGCTCCACCACGCCGCGCGCCACGGTAGCCTCGTCTGCGATGCCATGGTCCTGGATCTCAAGATAAAAATCCTCGCCGAAAAGGCGGCGCATACGGAGGGCATATTCCTCTGCCCCCTTCATGTTTCCAAGCAGGATCATACGCGGGATGTATCCCGCAAGGCAGGCAGAGAGGGCGATCAGCCCCTCGTGATGCTGCTCCAGCAGCTCCATATCAATACGGGGCTTTGAGTAAAATCCCTCGGTAAAAGCGGCAGAAACCAGTGCGATCAAATTGCGGTAGCCCACCTCATTCTTACAAAGAAGCACCAGGTGATGACCCGAGGAATCGGCCTTTCCCTCCTTCAGAAAGCGAGAACGCGAGGCAACGTAGACCTCACACCCGATGATGGGCTTGATGCCGGCATCGCGGCAAGCACGAAAAAAGGCGACGGCGCCGTACATGACGCCATGGTCGGTAATGGCCACTGCGGTGTGCCCTGCCGCCGCGGCCGCCTCCGGAATCGCGGCAATACGGCAAGCACCGTCAAGCAAGCTATATTCGCTATGAAGATGCAAATGGACAAAGCCTGCCACGTTATTCCTCCTCCTCAGCCAGCAGCTCTTTTGCCAGCTGTTCAATTTTCTTTAAGCGGTTATTCATCCCCGATTTTGAGATCGGCGGCGTGCATCGCCCCCCGAGGGCGGTCAGGGATGCTGTCGGAAATTCAGCGCGAAGACGTGCCGTTTCTTGCAATTCCTCGGGCAGCCTTTTCAGCTTTCCTGCCGTTTCCAAGCGGCGATAAAGCGACAAAAAGCGCATAGAGGCATCGACAGCCCTTTCAATATTCCGTGCCTCGCAATTGGCACGGCGATTGGCCGCATTGCGATATCCGGCCTCAATATTATCGTTGATCAGATCAAAGGCGGAGGCCTCCGCCCCTATCGCCGCCAGGACGTCACAAATGGCGGCATTGGTTTTGTAATACAGGATATGCTCCTCCCGTCTTTCGGTACACTTGGGCTCCCCCACCGTATCGGAAAGGAGCGCATAGAGGGCATCGCACCGCTCACCTGCCGAAAATTCCAGACGGTATAGCTTATGATAATCCGACATCCGCCCGATAGCCAAAAAGATTCCGCGCAAAAAATGCGAAAGGCAGTGCGGACAGGGCGGCGTCTTTTCGGGATACGAGAGCTCTCCGCTCTCAAGATGCCGCACCGCCTGCTCGGAAGCAAAGGAGATCCCGGTGCGCATCCGTCCGACCGAAAGCAAGGGCTCGGTGCCGAAGGTACGGCGGATCTCGGCGGCGGCCAGGGGGGCAACGCTTTCCCCCTCCAAGGTAAGCATCACTCGCCCGTCACGCACCTCAGCCCGCGAAGAAAGGATGCCGTACAGTAAGGCACGGCGACAGCAGCTTCTTTTGATCTCTTTTTCGGCAAGCTGATGCTTAAGCTCGGACGAATATGACATTATTCCTCTCCCAGATATTCGATTTCCCTGACAAGCGACACGCCAAACCGCAAAAAGACCGTCATTTGCACGTGCCGGATCAAGGATCTCACGTCTTCGGCGGTCGCGCCGCCGAGATTTACGATAAAGCCGGCATGCTTTTCCGAGACTTGCGCATTTCCGATACGCATCCCCTTCAGGCCGGCGGCCTCGATAAGGCGCCCCGCATAGTCACCCGGTGGGCGGCGAAACACGCTCCCCGCCGACGGATGCTCCAGAGGCTGAGACCGCCTGCGGCGCACCATCGCCTCGGCCGTTTCCTTGGCGATCTGCTCACACGGCGCACTGGGGCCGCTCAGCGTAGCCGACAGCAGCACCAGCCCCCGTCGCGAAAATACACTGCTTCGGTACGAAAACAAGCATTCATCGCGAGAAAGCAAGAAAGGCTCGCCCCCGCAAGAGGGGACGGCGCGCACAGACACTACACGTTCACCGACCGTATCATCCCCTGCCCCGGCATTCATAAAGATGGCGCCGCCCAGAGTTGCCGGGATCCCGGCAAGCGAAGAGAATCCGCCGATTCCCAAGCGCCCTGCCGCCTTGGCGATCCCGGCAAGCGGTGTCCCGCACAGCGCGGTAAGGCCATGCGGCCCTGTCAGGATCTCCCGCAAGGCCACCGTGCGGATCACGACACCGCGATATCCGCTGTCGGATGCCAAAAGATTACTACCGTTTCCGATCAGCGTACGCGGGATCCCCGCCCGGTATAAGGCCGCCAGCAGGCGGATAAGCGCCTCCTCGGTCTTGGGGACGGCCACAACCGTAGCCGGACCGCCAATGCGAAAGGTGGTAATACCGGAAAGCGGAAGATGATGAAAAAATTCACACTCTGTGATAGAAAAAGAACCGATAATGCCTGCAAGCGCGTCGGGCATATTATCCCTCTTGATACGCCTTCCTTTCGGCATATAGCTCAAAGGCCGCACGGCGCTGGGCCTCTGTCACCTCGATACCGCCAAGGATGCGGGATATTTCCTTGATACGTCCCTCCTCGGTCAACCGAAGCACCTCGGTTTCGGCACGTCCGTCCTTTTCGGATTTTTTGATCAGAAAATGCGTGTCAGCCAAGGAGGCGATCTGCGCCGAATGCGTGACGCAAAGCACCTGCCCGCCGTGACCCGACCGCAAAAGCTCAATTCCCAGTTTTCGCGCAGTTTTGCCGGATACTCCGGCATCGATCTCGTCGTATATGACAGTCCCGATCCCGTCCTTATCGGCGATAACCGATTTCAGCGCCAGCATGATGCGCGCAAGCTCACCGCCCGATGCGATCGCAGAAAGCGGCAAAAGCGGCTCACCCGGGTTTGTGGCCAGCAAAAACTCCACCGCATCGCCACCGTCACGGCGAAGGTGCGGCTCCGCCCCGTTTGTACGCGGAGTGACCGATGCCGTGAAGCGAACGCGCGGCATATCCAAAAAGCCAAGCACCTCGCAAACGCGGCGTGAAAGCTCCTCCCCCGCCGCACGGCGAACCTTAGACAGGGCGGCGGCGCGTGATATCGCCTCGGGAAGCAGGGCTTCCCGCTCTTTAGTCAAGGCCTCCAGGCGGCTATCCGCCTCGGAAAGCATGGTATAGCGCTCCTTGGCGCTTGCAAGATAGGCAAGGATCTCGGAGACCGAGCCACCGTATTTGCGCCGAAGCTTTTCAATGGCGGCCAGACGCCCCTCCACCGTATCCAAAAGGGCGGCGGCATCCTCACCGTCCTCGGCAAATCCCGCGATCCGCTCTGCCGCGTCCTCAATGCGGGCACGGCAATCAATCAGCTCTCCCGCCACCTCGGTAGCCTCGGCGATCACGTCCGAAACCGACTCCACAGCGGCAATCGCACGCTCCAGAATATACAGGACGTTCGCCTTTTCGCCCGAGCGGAGTGCGCGATACGCGAAGGAGGTCTGCTTGGATATGCGCTCCATGCTACGCAGGCGCTTTTTCTTTTCCTCCAGCTTTTCCTCCTCGCCCTCACGCGGTGCCACCGCTTCAATATCGGCGATCTGATAGCGAAGCATTTCTATCTCGCGCAGACGTGCCGCTTCCTCAGCGGTGATCTCGCTAATAGCCGCTTCTACCGCAACCAGGCGCTCGTATACCTCAAGATAGGATGCGTGCAATGCGGCACTTTCGGCATAGCTATCCAGGATGGCAAGCTGATTTTCCTTTTCCGTCAGGGTACGCGTTTCACTTTGCCCGTGAATACTGCAAAGAAGCTCCCCAACCGCCTTCAGAAGCGAAAGATTCAGAGGTCTTCCGTTCAGGCGTGCGGTTGCCCGCCCCTCAGCGGTCAGATTCCGCTCCAAAAGCAGCTCGGCCGTGTCGTCCGTCTCGATCCCAAGCTCAGCGAGGGCGGCACGCGTGCCTCCCTCCCCTACGGTGAAAAGCGCACTGACCGTAGCCTTTTCCGCGCCCGTACGCAAAAGCTCGCGCCCACTGCGCCGACCGAGGAGAAAGCTGATGCTATCGATCAAAATCGATTTTCCCGCTCCGGTTTCCCCGCTGAAAACAGAAAATCCCTCCGAAAGATCGATATCGGTGCTTCTGATCACGGCGATATTTTCGATGTGTAGCGTTTGCAACATAAAGCAACCCTCAACTACCGTTTTTTATCAGCTGACCTCGATCATATGGCGCAGTCTATCGCGCAGTTCAAAGGCCTCCTCGCGGTTACGAACCACCACAAGGATAGCATCATCCCCCGCCACACATCCCACGATCTCGGGGATGTTGAATGTGTCGATGCAGGAGCCAACGGCCGAAGCCATGCCGGGATAGGTCTTTACCACGATCAGATTCTCGGCGGCATCGATCTTTATGATAGATTCGGTCAAGGAGCTGTTGAATTTCGGGACGGCGGGATACTGCCGTGCGGGAAGCACGTACTTATGTACGCCCCCTTCACCGGTGCCCTTCATCAGCTTCAGCTCGCGGATATCGCGGGACACGGTAGCCTGCGTTGCCTGAAAGCCGCGCTCCTCCAAAAGGCGGATCAGCTCCTCCTGCTTTTGGATCTCATAATGCTCGATCAGCTCAAGGATCACTTCTTGACGTCTGTTTTTCATAGTTATTCCTTTCAGCGCCCCGGATTCAGCAATTGCATCTTACGGCAAAGAACGCCCAGTGCGCTTTGTTTTTTCAGGGTAATCATTTTCAAGGCATCGGCAGAGCGCGCCACACGGACCGCATCTCCCGGCATCAGCTCATACTGCTCGGCACCGTCGACCGTGACAAGCATTTTCCCCTCCCGCGCCGAATGGTTTGTCAGCGTAAGAGTGTACTCCGGTGGAAACAGCACGGAACGGGAAAACAAGGAATGCGCGCAGATAGGTGTGACGCAAAACGCCGAAAGTGAGGCATCCATCACCGGGCCGCCCGCCGCCAACGAATAGGCGGTCGAGCCAAGCGGCGTTGCCACGATCACACCGTCCGCAAGGTAAGCCAGATGATGACCAATGCCGTCCTCCAGCAAAATTTCGGACATTCCCTCTCCCGGTGCCTGCGCAATCACCACGTCATTCACGGCGCGCCGCGAAAGAATTGTCTCTTCCCCGCCGTGGACAAGCGTCACCGCA
Organism: Clostridia bacterium; assembly: GCA_017652965.1. Next base: position 16,757 of record JAGBZZ010000359.1, read on the forward strand.
AAGGTCATCCGTTCGCGAATCTCAAAATCCCCTTCTATCAGACGGGAAAGCGAATCCAGCTCATCACGGTCAAGCTCGGCAAGGTATCCAAGCCGGCCAAGGTTGATCCCCAAAAGCGGCACCCCGGCACCGATGGCATAGGCGGCCGCATCCAGCACAGAGCCGTCACCGCCAATGACAAGGAGCATTTCCGCTTCCTCGGGGATTGCCCCCTCATAATACTGTATGCCATCCAGCGATATTTCGTGACGAAGCGATTCGGCAAGAAAAATGCGCGCCCCAAGCGCCTGCAGCTGAGCGGCGACCCGACAGCTGACCGCGTAGTCACGATCCTTGTAATTGTTAGGCACAATAACGATATTTCGCATAGTTACTCCTTTATAAAGGCGGCGAGAAACTCATGATTCCCGTCCCCGCCAAGAATGGGCGAATCGATCGTTCCGATATGGCGGAATCCCACACTGACCGCAAAGGAAACGACCGACTCGACCGCGCGGCGGCGCAAGGCTGCATCCTTAACGATCCCCCCCTTGCCAAGCCCCGCACGCCCAACCTCAAACTGCGGCTTGATCAAACCTACGTACGGTGCGCCGGAAGGCAGCACGGCCGCGAGCGCGGGAAGGATCAGGGTGGAGGAAATGAAGGATACGTCCATAACCGCAAAGGTAGGTACCGTTTCAAAATCCTCCCCACGCATGTAGCGCGCGTTGTAATGCTCGATGGATATCACCCGCGGATCGCTTTGCAAGGAAGGAGCCAACTGCCCTGCACCGGCATCGACCGCGTACACACGCGCGGCGCCGTGGCGCAAAAGGCAATCGGTAAAGCCGCCGCTGGACGCGCCGACGTCCAGTGCCTCACATCCGGTGGGATCAAGAGCGAAGGCACCGATCGCCGCCGCCAATTTTTCCCCGCCGCGGCTGACAAAGGGATGCGCCTCACGGTCAACAACGACCTCGGAGACCGGTGTCTCGTCATCGATCGGATAGGCGGGCTTTGTTTGGATCCGCCCCGATACCGAAACAAGCCCCTCACCGATGAAGCGCGCAGCCTCGGTACGGCTTTTTGCCAATTGGTTCGCGGTCAAATAGAGATCTAATCGCAAGATCAGGCACCCGTCGGAGTAAAGGGCTTTTCGGCAAGCTCTCCGTTTTCGCCGGCCAAAAGAATGCGCACGCGCTGCTCGGCAGTATCCAGCTTACCGTTGCAGAAGCGCACCAGGGCGATCCCCTCCTCAAAGGCCTTAAGGGAGTCGTCAAGCGAAAGCTTCCCTTCCTCCATCGCGCGGACGATCTGCTCCAGGCGGCCGACCGCTTCCTCAAACGTAATATTTTCAAGTTGGCTCATAGCAATCTCCTTCATACAGTACCGGCTCTCCGCGTTTTGGTTACTACCGTTTCGGCTTCACCGTCGGAAAGCTTCAAAAGAATGGGATCCCCCTCGGCAAGCGCCGCCACAGAGCGCACCGTGTTACCGCCGCCATCCAGTGGGACGGCATATCCGCGCCCAAGAATGGCCAAGGGGCTCATCGCCTCCAGCTTACTGGCCATTTCCGCAAAGCCCGCACGGCAGGTAAGAAGCGTCGTCTCGGCGGAGGATGCCAGCTTATCCGAAAGATAGGACGTCAGCATCCGCCGCTCCGCTATCATTGCGTCGGGATCTGTCAGGGCACGCCTGCGTGCATACTCGGCCACCGTGGCGCGTGCGCGCTCGATGCGCCGACTAAGCAAAAGCTCGGTATGCGTGGTGATGTTGTTGAATTTGCGGATCAGCTCTCCGATATCGGGGACGGCGATCTCGGCCGCCGCCGAAGGCGTGGGCGCACGGCGATCTGCCACAAAATCGGCGATCGTAAAATCGGTCTCATGCCCGACGGCCGAGATCACAGGGATCTCGGAGGCCGCAATCGCGCGTGCCAGAGCCTCGTCGTTAAAGGCCCACAGATCCTCCATCGATCCGCCACCGCGGCCGAGGATGATCACATCCACCGAGCGCGTCGTGCAAAAGTGGCGCAGCCCCGCGATCAGCTGGGGGGCGGCATCCGGCCCCTGCACAAGTGCAGGATAAAGAATGACCTCCGCATACGGGAAACGCCGCCCAAGCACGTGCATGATATCCCGAACGGCTGCCCCGGTCGGCGAGGTGATGACCCCGACCCTTGTGGGGATCTTGGGCAGGGAGCGCTTACGGGACTCTTCAAAAAGCCCCTCGGCCGCAAGCTTTTTCTTAAGCTTTTCAAAGGCAAGATAGAGTGCCCCTACGCCGTCCGGCTCCATCGTAGTGACGTAGATCTGATACGAACCGTCGCGCACAAAAAGCGAAACACTTCCGCGCACCAGAACCTTCATCCCGTTTTCCGGCACAAAGGCCAGATGTGCGGCGTTCCCACGGAACATTACCGCGCGGACAAGGCCGCCCTCATCCTTGAGCGAGAAATACAGGTGGCCGGTGCGATGGCTGGTAAAATTGGAGATCTCCCCACGCAGATAGACACGGCGCAAAAACGGAGTCCCCTCCAAAAGCGCCTTGATATATTCGTTCAGCGCCGAAACGCCGATCGGCTCCTCTGCGCTCTGCGAATGCTTGTCAATTTCGGTTTCCATAACTACCTCCGTGCCGTCGCCGGCAAAGGAAGGCGATCCCGGCCGCATTGTCGGCGCTGAAGGCCGGCTCTGCAAATGCGGTATCGCCAAGGGGGGCAAGGCGCGCGCGAATACGGCGGTTGCACATCACGCCGCCGGCATAAAGCACAGGTAGCGTGCCGCGCACGGAAAACAGCCCCTCGGTCAAGGCGGCAAGCGTGGCCGCCACAAAATCAAGGACGTAAGCCGCAACCAAAGCGGCGTCCCCCGACTCTTCCCACATCCTTTTGGCTATGTTTTCAAGCCCGGAAAGATTAGCGGTAAGCCCGCGCACCGAAATGCGGGGCCTCGGGACACGCACCGTGCAGGTGGCCGCCAGCCCCTCAAGTGCCGGGCCACAGGGGAAGGCGAGCCCAAGCATAACCCCTACGCGGTCTATTACCTGCCCCGCGTTCAGATCTGCCGTTCCGCCAAGCAATTCTACCGAAAACCCGTCCTCCGCGAAGGAGGAAACGTATAGCATCTCGGTTGTTCCCCCCGATACGTGAAAGGCCCCAAAGGGGCGCTCAAAAAGATCGAACCGCTCCGACGAAAGAATGGCCGCCGCCAAATGACCGCATTGATGCGAAAAGCGGTATAGAGGAACCGAAGCCGCGGCGGACGCGGCAGTGGCGGCCGCTACCCCGCTTAAGAAGCATGGCATATACGAGCCGGCCGCGCGGCGCGGAACCTCGGAAACACCGATGGCGGCAAGGCGGTGTCCTGCCATGAGATCCCCCACCTCTTCCATAAGAGACGGGAGATTTTTGATGTGGGCAAACACCGCATCCGATTGTCGCAGGCCACACTCCCCGTTTGCCACGGGCAAGGGACGCTTGCAGTTGGCGATCACCTCGCCATCTGCCCCCACAAGTGCCGCCGAGGTCGTATAATTGCTGGTGTCGATGCCGAGAAAGCAATCAGGCCTCATCGGTTCGTCCTTCTTTTGCTTTTTCGGCAAGCGTGTTGAGGATCCCGTTTACAAATCCCCGTGCCGACTCCTCATCATAGGCCTTTACAAGCTCAACAGCCTCGTTGAGCGAAACACGGATGGGAATATCCGGGCAATAGAGCATCTCATAGGCAGAAAGCTTAAGGATCGCCAGCGAAACCTTGCTGATACGCGAAAGGCTCCACCCGCGGGCAGCCTCGCCGATAGCGGCCTCCAGCACCTCCTCTTGCGCTACGATACCCGTAAGCACCGTACGAACGTACTTGTTTTCCTCGGCACCGCGCGTTTCCTTGGCCGTGTCATAAAGAGCGCCGATCTCCCGCTCTTTATCAAATTCGTGTTCAAAAATGAGGCTGAATGCCAATTCTCTTGCTTGATGTCTGTTCATGATCCTACGCGGAAGCTCCGCATCCTTTACTGTTTTCTCATAAGCGGGCCTGTCCGTTCATCAAAAGGGCGGCACGCATATAACTTATGCATATATTATAATACACTTATTAGCGAATGTCAACTCAGTCCCGGATTTTTTACGCCGTTTTTTGAAAAATAATACACAAAAAAGGAGTTGCTTTTTCGCCCGGCTTCTGCTATAATGTAAAAAGCACATCGGGAGGTCATTACCATGTCCAAAAATAACACAGCGCGCAGAGAGGTATTTTGGTACGCCACAATGCGCGGCTGCACTATTGCCATCGCCCTTCTCCTTTTTTTCTTCCTTGTCACTTCTCTTTTTGCCGAGTTCACCCCCGGAATCGACTTTAAGACGCTTGTTACCCTGCTTGCCTTCTCGTTTGTCATTTCCTATTCCGGGTATATTTTCGGGATACAGTCGATCCCACCCGTGGCACGCCGGATCTTTCACTTTTTCCTTCTCGCCTTTGCCTTTTTCCTTGTTTTGCTTGCCACCACAAGAACCTTTCTTGTAGGCTACATCCTTTTCGGGATCATTTACGTTCTCTTTACGGTAGTCACCCATCTTTTACGAAAAAGAAAGGATCGCAAGCAGGCGCCGC
>JAGBZZ010000360.1 GCA_017652965.1 Clostridia bacterium
CCCCTCCTTCATGAGTAAGGCGGCGGGTGACCTTTCCTTCTTCCATGACTTTGCCGACGAGGACGCGTACCTGATGCGCCTTGCCGCCATCACCTACGGCCGCGGCGTCGCAGAGCCGATCGTCAAGGCCTGGAAGCTCTTCGAAAAGGGCTACCGCCTGTATCCTCTTAACATCATGTTCAGCTACTACTCGCCCGCCCATGACGGCGTGGTGTGGGAGCTTTCGCTGAAGCCGAAGAACTTTGCCCCCTCGCGCTCCTGGCTCTTGCTTGACAAGCCGGACGGCGACCGCGTTTGCGACAGCTTCCTTGTCGGGCATACCTATGACGAGATCCTGACTCTGCTCGGCTCGATGAGAGGCTACTACATGCGTGCCATGGCAGAGCTTGCCACCGTTTCGGCCTATGCGGGCGATGCCCTCAACGACCTGCTTTCGGTCTCGGCCGCCTTCCTTGTGCTTTGCAAGAGCACCTACAACATCATGCTGTTCTACAAGCTCCGCGATCAGCTGGGCACCGGCGAGGGCGAGCCGCGCGCCACCCTGGCCAAGATGCGCGCCCTGGTCGAGGAGGAGATCAAGGAGTCCACCTCCATGATCTCGCTTTGCGAGAACGACGGCCGTCTCGGCTACCATTCGGAGGCCGAGGGCTTCAAGTTCTTCCCCGAGAAGATGCGCCACCGCATCGAGACCCTCAAGACCCTGCTTGCCACCGAGTTCCCCGAGGTGGAGGCACGCATCGATGCCGGCCTTGCGCCGCTTGAGTACTACCTCGGCATCGAGGAGGACGCCCAGCATTCCTATACCATCCCGAAGGCTACCATCGAAAGCGCCCCCTGGGAGACCCTTTCCGACGGGAAGACCGCCTTCCGCATCGTCACCGATGCCAAGGACGTGATCATCGATCTGCGCACGCCCGGTGCCACCACCGCGATCCTGGCACCCGAGTTCCGCCTCTTCACCGTCTTCCCCGCGATCGGCGTAAACATGGTCGAGCGTGGCAAGCACCACGTTGTACCCGGACTTTGGAGCGAGCACTGGCCCTTCCACAGACCCGAGGAGAAGGCCGCCGAGCTGAAGAAGTGGCGCATCGAGACCCTGCCCGCCGATGAGGACGGCACGCTGTACGCCCGCATCCGCATCGCCAAGAAGCTGACCGGCATGCGCGGCACTGCCCCCTTCAAGATGCAGCTGTACACCTACAGCGGCGCAATGTGGGAGACCGAGCCGAACCCCGTCCGTACGCTTGGCAAGCCCACCCTCTCCCCCGGCTACTTCGGCTGGGTGACCTTTGAGGACGGCGTTGCCTACGGCATCGAGGGAGAGGCGAAGTGATGCCGGCCTATACGATCCGCCCGGCGACCGAGGCGGACACCGAAGCGCTTGTCACCATCGCGCTTGCCGAGTGGCAGGCGATCTACGATGGCTATGCCGATCAGCTTGGCGAGGAGATCTTTCCGCTGATCTATCCCGACCCCCGTGCCGACAAGGCCGGGCAGATCCGCCGTAACGTGGCAAGCGGCAACTGCTTTGTCACCGAGTGCAACGGCAGGATCGCGGGCTTTATCCACTACAGCTACGACGCGAACTCGCACGTTGGCACCATCGGCAACAATGCGGTATCGGGCGAGTTTCGCGGTCGCGGCATCGGCCCGCGGCAGTATGCCCACATCTTTGAGATCCTGAAGGAGCAGGGGGCGGTCGCCGTCCGTGTTACGACAGGGCTTGACGAGGGGCACGCCCCGGCACGCCGCGCCTATGAAAAGGCAGGCTTTTCGGCCAATACCCAAGCAATTACCTACTTCAAAAAGCTATAAAGCAAAAAGGAGATATGCCGCGCGCGGCATATCTCCTTTTTCTATGTCTCATTCCAAGTGACTCAAATCTTTTTCGGAACGAAGGTGGCGATGCCCTCAAGGTGGGAGGCATCGGCCTCACCGATAAGCGTGGGGATACCGTCCTCATAGACCACCGTGGTGATCGAGGCGTTCGGCGCCCACGGAACAGAGGCCATCTCCTCCAGTCCCAGCCCCAAAAGATGCGCCGTTGTCGCACGGACGGGGGTGGCGTGCGTACCGCAAAGAACCGTCCTGCCCTCGTTGGCGGCGGCGATCTCGGCCAGGGTCTTTTCTACCCTGGCATACAGCTCCATCACGCTTTCGCCGTTTGGCGGGCAGGCAAAGCCGATGTTGTTTTTCCAGACGCCACGCTCGCTTGGCCACCGGACGGCAAGGTCGTCGTAGGGCTGGCCCTCCCAATCCCCGGCAAAGATCTCCCGCAGGCCGCGGCAGGGGGTCACGGTAAGGCCGCGCTCGGCGGCGGCGGGGGCAACCGTTTGCATGGCGCGGCTGAGGTCACTGCTGTAGACGGCGTCGATATGCCGCCGACGCAGGGCGGCGGCCAGGGCGGCGGCCTGTCTGTGGCCAAGCTCGGAAAGGCCAAGGTCGGTATGGCCAAGAAAAAGCTCGTTGCGGTTGCCAAGGCTTTCACCGTGGCGGACGAGGAGGAGGGTTGTCTTCATAGCGTGTATCCTTTTTGTGTTGATGCTACTATTGTACTCCTTCCCCACCGTTTTGTCAAGCAGAGCACCAAGGATTTTGATGGGCGCTTTTTTCTTTTTCACCCTTCCCAAATGCTTCGGATTGTGCTATAATATAGCCGAGAAGAAGCGGGCAAGCCGGGCGTCCCACCTCGGATTTTTCGCAAAGGCGGGGAGCCGAGGCGGTTCTGTTTGCAAAGTTTTCTTTTCACAAACGCGCATTACGCTCACACATGCGGAGGTTTTTATGATATTCTTATACGGCGCCCTGGCGGCGCTTGGTCTTTTCCTGCTTTTGATCCTTGTGCGCACGCTGCGCTTTCGCCCCCGTCACACCCAAAGGAGCGAGTCGGCCCCTTGCCCCCTTGACGGCGAGGCCGCAGTCGCCGCGCTTGCCGCGCTTGTGCGCTGTCGCACGGTGTCCCGCTATACCGAAGAGGAGGAGGACGGGGTGGAGTTTGAGAGGCTGATCGGCCTTTTGCCCACCCTCTATCCCCACCTGACGGCGGCCTGCCCGATGCAAAGGTTTCCGGGGCGCGGTCTCCTTTTCTGCTGGCGTGGCAAAAGCCCTGCCCCCGCCACCGTCCTGATGGCGCACTACGACGTTGTCCCCGCCGAGGAGGCGGCGTGGGCGGTGCCCCCCTTTGAGGGAACCGTGACCGACGGCCGACTTTTCGGGCGCGGCACGCTGGACACCAAGGCAACCGTCAACGGCATTCTCTTTGCCGTCAACACCATGATCGCCGAGGGGTACGTGCCTGCACACGACGTGTATATCGCCCTCTCGGGTAGCGAGGAGGTCGGCGGGGCCGGCGCACCGAGTATTGTCGAGTATTTTGAAAAAGAGGGGATCGAGGTTGCCCTTGTGCTGGATGAGGGCGGTGCTATTGTCAGTGGGGCTTTCCCGGGTGTGCGCGTGCCGACGGCGATGGTCGGCATTGCAGAAAAGGGGATGATGGACGTCCGCTACCGCGTGGAGGGCACGGGCGGGCACGCCTCTGCCCCCCTGCGGCACACGTCGGTGGGGCTGCTTTCCCGCGCCTGCACCCGCATCGAGGGACACCCCCTGCCCATGCGCATCTCGCCGCCTGTGCGCCGTATGCTGGATACCCTTGGGCGCCACTCCTCCTTTTTCTACCGTATGATCTTTGCCAATCTCTTTGTCTTTGCCCCGCTGCTTGACCTGTTTGCCAAGAAAAGCGGCGGCGAGCTGAATGCCCTTTTGCGCACAACGGTAGCCTTTACGCGCATGAAGGGCAGTGACGCCAACAACGTCCTGCCGCCGTCTGCCGAGATGGTCTCCAACGTCCGCATCGTCCCCGGGGATACGGTCGAGGGGACGCTCTCACGCCTAAAAAAGCGGATCGGTGACGGGCGGGTCGAGCTTTCGCTTTTGAATGCCAACGAGCCAAGCCGCACCTCCTGCACCGAGGGGGCAGGCTGGGAAGCACTGCGCGAAACGATCGCCGAGGTCTGGCCTAGGGCGGTCATCACCCCTTATCTCATGGTACAGTGCTCGGATAGCCGCCACTGGGGGCGGCTTTCGGATCGGGTATACCGCTTCTCGGGTATGAGCCTTACCAAGGAGGAGCGTGCCACCATCCACGGCCATAACGAAAGCATCCGCACCGAGGAGGCCGCACGTGTCGCGGAATTTTACATCCGCCTTTTGCACAGATGCTGAAATTGCCACATTCCCCTTTTTTCTCTTGCTTTTTTGGGAAAGGTGCGGTATAATGGGATTGCTAATATATAACTAAGGAGAACCTACCATGAAAGCTGTTATCACCGTCACGGGTAAGGACACCGTGGGCATCATCGCCAAGGTTTCGGCGGTGTGTGCCGATTCCAATGCCAACATTCTTGAGATCACGCAAAGCGTCATCGGCGAATACTTTGCCATGATCATGCTGGCCGATATCGACAATCTTGTCCCCACCTTCCGCGATTTTGCCGATGCACTGCACGCCCTTGGCAAGGACAGCGGGCTTGACGTCCGCGCTGTGCATGAAGAGATCTTTGATGCCATGCACCACATCTGACGGAGGGGCGCCATGCTGAACACCCAGGATATTTTGGAAACCATACAGATGATTCGCGAGGAGAACCTCGATATCCGAACCATCACCATGGGCATCTCGCTGTACGACTGCACGAGCGATGACCCCGACCGTCTTTGCACCCGCATCTACGATAAGATCACCAAAACGGCCGAAAATCTGGTAGCGACCGGCTGTGACATCGAAAAGGACTATGGCATTCCGATCGTGAATAAGCGCGTTTCGGTCACCCCGATCTCGCTGATCGGCGGGGATGCCACCCCCGACACCTACCTGAAGATCGCCAAAACGCTGCAGCGCGCGGCCGATGCCGTGGGCATCAACTTTATCGGCGGCTTCTCTGCCCTGGTGCAAAAGGGGATGACCAAGGGGGCCGAGGCCATGATCTCGATCATCCCCGAGGCGCTTGCCGAGACCGAGCTTGTCTGCTCCTCGGTCAACGTAGCCTCGACCAAGGCGGGCATCAATATGGATGCCATCCGTCTGATGGGCTCGACCATCAAGCGTGCCGCCTATCTGACGCGTGACCGCAACTCGATCGGCTGTGCCAAGCTTGTCGTGTTTGCCAACGTGCCCGAGGATAACCCGTTTATGGCGGGGGCGTTCCACGGTGTCGGCGAGGCCGAGACGGTGGTCAGCGTCGGCGTTTCGGGCCCCGGGGTCGTTTCCTCGGCCATTGAGCGCGCGGGCAACTGCGACCTTTCCGAGCTTGCCGAGCTTATCAAGCGTACCGCCTTTAAGATCACCCGTGTCGGCCAGCTGGTAGCCACCGAGGCCTCCCGCCGCCTGGGTGTGCCCTTTGGGATCATTGACCTTTCTCTTGCCCCGACACCCGCCGTCGGCGATTCGGTGGCCCTGATCCTTGAGAACATGGGTCTTGAATCCTGCGGCGCACACGGTACGACCGCCGCCCTTGCCATGCTGAACGATGCCGTCAAAAAGGGCGGTGTCATGGCATCCGGGCACGTCGGTGGGCTTTCGGGCGCTTTTATCCCGGTGTCGGAGGATGCCGGTATGATCGCCGCCGCCGAGCGCGGTGCGCTTTCAATCGAAAAGCTGGAGGCCATGACGGCTGTTTGCTCGGTCGGGCTTGATATGATCGCCGTCCCCGGCGATACCACCGAGGACGTCATCTGCGGTGTGATCGCCGACGAGATCTCGATCGGGGTAGCCAATACCAAGACCACGGCCGTCCGTCTGATCCCCGCCTACGGTAAGAAGGTGGGCGACAGTGTGGACTTTGGCGGCCTTCTCGGTACTGCCCCTATTATGCCCCTGCGCACCTACTCCCCCGCCCGCTTTATCTCGCGCGGCGGCCGTATCCCCGCCCCCATCCACAGTCTGAAGAACTGATATTGCAAGCGTGGGCATCCGCCGTGCTTTTCGACGGATGCCCTTCCTTTGGTATTTTTGATTTTCTCTTGGATTTTCTCCCAAAAGGGGCTTGACAAGCGCTCTCTTTTGCGTTATAATATTACCCGTGAGGTCAAAGCACCCCCTTTGCAGATGTAGCTCAATGGTAGAGCGTTCGCTTCCCAAGCCAAAAACGCGGGTTCGATTCCCGTCATCTGCTCCAACAAAAAAGGCACCCCAATGGGTGCCTTCTTTTTTGGAGCAGATGACGGGAATCGAACCCGCGTTTTTGGCTTGGGAAGCGAACGCTCTACCATTGAGCTACATCTGCAAAGGGGGTGCTTTGGCCTCACGGGTAATATTATAACGCAAAAGAGAGCGCTTGTCAAGCC
>JAGBZZ010000361.1 GCA_017652965.1 Clostridia bacterium
AGGATCGGGGCACGGGACAGGGCGGCCCGCGCAATGTTCAGAAGCTGGCGCTGGCCCTGCGAAAGATTGGCCCCGTCCCCCTCAAGGAGGGTATCGTACCCATCCGAAAGGCGACCGATGAAGCTGTGGGCCGAGGCGGTCTTGGCGGCGGCCTCCACCTCCTCGTCGGTGGCGTCCGGGCGGCCGTAGCGGATGTTCTCCCGCACCGTGCCCGAGAAGAGGTGGGTGTCCTGCAGAACCATTGCGATATTCCCGCGAAGCTCGCTTCTGCGGTAACGGCGGATGTCCACCCCGTCGATCAGGATCTCGCCGCTTCCGATATCGTAAAAGCGACTCAAAAGATTAGTGATGGTGGTCTTACCCGCCCCCGTTGAGCCGACAAAGGCGATCTTCTGCCCGGGCTCGGCTACCAGTGTGATATCCGAGAGCACCGTGCGCTCGGGCACGTAGCCGAAGGAGACGTTCTTCAGCTCCACCCGGCCTTCGATGCCCGATACGGGAAGGGCGCCCTCGCAATCCGGGATCTCGGGGCTCTCGTCAAGGACGGCAAAGACGCGCTCGGCCCCCGCCAGTGCCGAAAGCACCGAGGTCATCTGCATCGAGATCTCGTTGATGGGGCGGGCAAAGCTGCCTGCGTAGTTGATAAAGGCGTAAAGCCCGCCGTAGGTGAGGGCGGCCATCCCGCCCGCGGCAATACTGCCGCCCGCCGTCAGGGCGCAAAGGATACCGCCAAGCCCTGCCGTCAAGGCATAGCTGACCTTGGAGAGGTTGCCCATCACAGGCCCCATGATCCCACCGAAAAACTGGGCGTGCAGCTGCTTTTCGCGCAGGTCGGCGTTCAGGGTCAGAAATTCCTCGCAGCATTCCTCCTCGTGGTGGAAGACCTTAACGACCTTCTGCCCCGAGACGGTCTCCTCAATATAGCCGTTCACGGCGCCAAGGGCAGCCTGCTGCCCGCGATAGTAGCGCCCACTCTTTTTCCCGATCGCCATCCCGAGGAAGGTGAAGATCGGCACGAACACCACGGTCACGACCGTCAGGATAAGGTTGGTGGACAGCATAAAGATCAGGGTGCCGATCAGGGTGGCAAGCCCCGACACCACACTCACGATCGAGGAATCCAGCATCACCCCAACGTTGTCAACGTCGTTGGTAAAGCGGCTCATGGTCGTGCCTGTCGGGTGGGAGTCATGGTAGGAAAGCGGCAGGGTCTGCAGGTGGTTGAAAAGGTCGGAGCGCAGGCGGTGCAGGGCGTTTTGCGAGATAAAAAGCATGGTACGGGTCTGCAGTAGCGTGCATCCCGCCGCCAAAAGGTACACAATGCCAAGCAAAAGCAGTCCCGCATCGAGATAGGCGGCAACAGAGGGCTCGCCCGTGCCGAAAAGCATGCTTGCCACCGCAAGGATCGCGCGGTGCCCGAGCGAATCGGCGGTGATCTGCGTGCCGGACAGACGGTCAAGGATCGCGGCGATCAGGTAGGTGGCCGAAAGGCTGGAGACGGTAGAGATCAGAAGACAGAGAATGACGGGGATGAAAAGAAAGCGGTAGGCGCGGACGTAAGAGAAAAGACGCAAAAGAGTCTTTTTGGTTTCCTTTGGCTTGCCTGTGGCGCCCATGCCACGGCCGCCGTGCGGTCCGCCGCCCGGCCCACCCATCGGGGGGCGCTTCGGGTCCTTGGCGGTGCTGCGATAGCGCAGCTGCAGCTCTTCTAAGGTGCGTGCCATCACTCGGCCTCCTTTCTCTCGTGCTGGGATTCGTAGATCTCGCGGTACTCGGCAGAGCCTGCCATCAGCTCGTCATGCGTGCCGACGGCCAGAATGCGCCCGTCGCCCAGCACCACGATGCGGTCTGCCTCACGCACCGAGGAGATGCGCTGTGCGATGATCAGCTTGGTGGAGCCGGCAAGCTCCTCGCGGAAGGCGCGGCGGATGCGTGCCTCGGTGGCGGTATCCACGGCACTTGTGGAGTCGTCAAGGATCAGGATCTTCGGCTTTTTCAGAAGGGCGCGGGCAATGCAAAGCCTCTGCTTCTGCCCGCCCGAAACGTTCTGCCCGCCCTGCACGTTGGCCGTGTCGTACCCCTCGGAGACGGCAGAGACAAAGCCGTCGGCCTCGGCGGCGGCCGCCGCCGCCCGCAGGGTCGCCTCGTCGGCATCGGGGTCGCCCCAGCGCAGGTTATCGGCCACCGAGCCCGAGAAGAGCAGGTTCTTTTGCAAAACCATGCCGACCCCCTCGCGCAGGTTGGCAAGGCGGTAGTCGCGCACGTCGATCCCGTCCACCGTGATGCTACCCTCGTCCGCATCGTAAAGCCGCGGGATCATCGAGACAAGGGTGGTCTTTCCGCTGCCCGTGCCACCGATAATGCCCACCGTCTCGCCCGGGGCAATGCGCAGGTTAATGCCATCCAGCACCCGCTCGGGGCTATCCTTATAGTAACGGAAGGAGACGTTGTGAAACTCGATCTCTCCGCGGGTGACGGTGGCGTCCCGGTAGGTGGCATTCTCGTCCGTAACGCTGACGTCGGCGTCCAGCACCTCGCGGATGCGGTGGGCGCTGGCCAGGGCGCGCGAGCTGTTCATAAAGAGCATGGTCAGCATCATCAGCGACATCAGGATCTGGTTGATGTAGGTGATAAAGGTGGTCAGCACCTCGGGAGAGAGCCCTGTTTTGGCGATGACCTGCTCGCCCCCCACCGAAAGCACGGCAAGGATCGTGCCGTACATGATCAGCATCATCAGGGGCTGGGAGAGAAGCATGACGTTCATGGCCTTCAGATGGTGGGTCTTCAGGGTGTCGTTGGCCTCCTTGAACTTCTTCTTTTCCTCCTTCTCCCGCACAAACGAGCGCACGACCCGTACGTTGGTCAGATTCTCCTGGACGGTGGAGTTCAGATGGTCGATGCGCCCCTGCATCCGCGTAAATCGCGGAAAGCCGATGCGGATCACAAGAAACTGCACGATGACAAGAAGCGGCACCGAGATCAGAAGCACCGCGGCAAGATCCGGCCGCAGGGCCACCGCCATGATCATCGCCCCGATCAGCATGATGGGCGAGCGCAGGCAAAGCCGCAAAAGCATATTGACAAAGCTTTGCATCTGGGTGACGTCGTTCGTCAGGCGCGTGACAAGCGAGCCGGTCTGGAAGCGGTCGATCTCGGTGAAGGAGAAGTCCTGCACCTTGCGGTAGATATCGCCGCGCAGGTCGGCCGCAAAGTTGACCGAGGCCTTAGCGCCGAAGTAGGCGCCGCCCACCCCGCCAAGCATCATCACGGCGGCCGTTGCGACCATCAGCCCCGCGATCCCCACGATCGCAAGGATATCGCCGGAGGTCGTGGTGCCGGGGTTTTCGCCAAGCCGCTTGACGGTGGCATAGATGCTTTGCAAAAGCAGGGGCATGATCACCTCACCCACCGATTCCACGATCATGGAAAGCGGGCCGAGGATAAAGGAAGAGCGATACGGGGTCACGTATTTCATCCAACGCTTCATTCTGCAGGTTCCTTTCTTTCGGGGGCAAGGGCGGTGACGGCCGCCTGCAGGCGCCCCAGGGTTTCGGTAAAGCTTAAAAGCTCCTCGTCGGTAAGATCGGCAAACATGGCAAGATCCACCGCGCAAAAGGAGTCGTAGGAGATGCGAAGCAGGGAATCCCCCGCCTCGGTGACGGCGATCCTTTTGCATCGGCCGTCTCCGGCCTCCACCGTGCGCAGGATATAGCCGGCCTTTTCCAGCTTCCCAAGCGTCACGGCTACGGCGGCCGGGCTGATGCGAAACTCCTCGGAAAGCTCTTTTTGCGAGACACAGCCGCCGCACCGCTTGATGTGCATCAGCATCCGGTGCTGGGTCGGGTGAATGCCAAGATCGGCCACCGTTCGCTCAATGGCGGCACGGTGGAGCCGCCCGGTGTGCATAAAGCTGTGCACGGCCTCGTGCACCGCCTCTGCCCGTGTCGGATGCGGCGAAATGTGAAGGGGAGCCTCTTGTGGCTTCATATGCTACCTCCCGCGGCGCTTGCGCCGAATTTTGTTAACACGTTAACTATTTTATCACGCCACCCCCATACTGTCAAGAGGAAAAAAGAAAAAAGGCGCCCCCGCGCACATAGGCGAGGGCAAGGAAAAAAGACCGCCGGGATGC
>JAGBZZ010000362.1 GCA_017652965.1 Clostridia bacterium
AGGCGTTCCGTCTTTTCCCAGCCGAGGCAGGGGTCGGTGATGGATTTGCCGTACACATGCTCGTTAGGCCTCTGACAGCCGTCCACAAGATAGCTTTCGATCATCAGTCCCTTGACAAGGCGGCGGACTTCCGCATTGTGGCGACAGCTGTGCAAAACCTCCTTTGCGATGCGCCCCTGCTCAAGATACTGTTTGCCCGAATTGGCATGGTTGGTATCGATCAGGGCGGCGGGGTTGGCAAGCCCCTTTTCTTCATAGGCATCAAAGAGGCGGACAAGGTCCTCATAATGGTAGTTCGGGTAGGAATGGCCGCGCTCATCCACGTAACCGCGCAGAATGGCGTGGGTGAGGGGGTTGCCGTGGGAGCGCACCTCCCAGCCGCGGTAGATGAAATCGTGGCCGTGCTGGGCGGCGGTGATGGAGTTCATCATGACCGAGATATCGCCCGAGGTTGGGTTCTTCATGCCGACGGGGATATCCAGGCCGCTGGCGGTCAGGCGGTGGTGCTGATCCTCGACCGAGCGTGCGCCGATGGCAACGTAGGCAAGCAGGTCGTTGAGGTAGCGGTAGTTTTCCGCATACAGCATCTCGTCCGCGCAGGAAAAGCCGCTTTCCCGAAGGGCGCGCATGTGCAGGTCGCGGATCATGATAAGACCGCGCAGGGCGTCAGGCTTATCCTCGGGGTTTGGCTGGTGGATCATGCCCTTGTATCCGTCACCCGTGGTGCGGGGCTTACCCGTGTAGATGCGGGGAACGATCAGGATCTTATCCGCCACCTTATCCTGCACCGTGCGCAGGCGGGAGATATATTCCAGAACGGAATCCTGTGCATCGGCCGAGCAGGGGCCGATGACGAGCAGGAGCTTATCGCTTTCCCCGCGGAAGATGGCGGCGATGTCCGCATCCCGCTCGGCCTTTATCTTTTCCATTTCGGGCGTGATCGGATATTGCTCCTTGATCTCCTTTGGAATCGGCAATTTTCTTTTGAATTCCATATTCATGATCTCATGCCTCCTTCATGACGGCTTACCTCTACACCGAGAGCGGAAAGCATCTCAAAATACTCGGGCAGGCTCTTGGCAACCGCCTCCGCACCCTCGATCTCGCCGCCCGTTTTGGTGAGCAGGGTGGCAAGCGACATAACGATACGGTGGTCGTTGTGCCCCGAAAGGCGGGCGCTTGGCGCGTGGAAATCCATGGGGTAAACGACGATCGAATCCTCATGCACCTCCACCGAGGTGCCGAATTTGGAAAGCTCCTCTGCCATGGCGGCGCCGCGGTCGCTTTCCTTTAATTTCAAGCGGCGTGTGCCGCAAAAGACCGCGCCGTTTTTGGCGGCGGCCAGTGCCATCAGAATGGGGCCAAGGTCGGGGCAGTTGCCGAGGTGAATGGTGGGCGTGCCGCGCGTGAGCATATCGAAATAGTTGATATAGGCGCGGTCCCCCTGCAAACTGTCCGCACGCAGGCCGTCCACGGTGACCTCTCCGCCAACAAGGGAAAGGGCGGAAAAGAAGGCGGCGTTGGAATAGTCCCCCTCCACCGTACATTCGGCGGCGCGGTAGGTCTGGTTGCCGCGCACGAGCAGGGTATGCTCGTCCTCCCACGCGACCGCAATACCGAAATAGGACAGTGCCTGCACGGTCAGATCAATATAGGAACGGCTTTCAACGGGGGGCGTGATCAGGATGCGGCTATCGGTCTTGCACAGCGGTAAGGCGAACAAAAGACCGCTGATAAACTGGGAGCTGACATTGCCGACCACGCGGTAATCACCGCCCGAAAGGCGGCCGCCGACGGCAAGGGAGCCTTGGCTTTTTTCGTAGGTCAGCCCCTGCTTCGCCGCAATCTCCTCATAGACCCCAAGCGGGCGGGAGAGGAGCTTTTCGCTACCCGTGAAGGTGGCGCTTTCCCCGCCGAGAAGGGCAAGGGGGATCAGGAAGCGCAGGGTGGAGCCGCTTTCGTTACAAAAGAGGTCGGCGTGCCCTGTGCGCTGTGTCACGTCCGTGCCGCGCACGGTCACGGTGCTTCCCTGCTTGCGGAAGGTGGCACCGAGGGCGGACAGGCAGGACATAGTGGCGCGGATATCGTCCGAATCCGCAATATGGTGAATGGTGCTTTCCCCCGCAGAGAGCGCCGCACCGATCAGAAGGCGGTGCGCCATGCTTTTGGAGGGGGGCGCCAGCACACGGCCGCGCGGCGCACCTGCTTTGATTTCTGCGATCATGCCTTTTCTCCCAGCAAAATGTCAATGGCTGCGAGATATCCGTCCGTTCCCTTGCCCGAAACGGTGGCAAGGCAAGCCGCGCGGATATAACTGACGCGGCGGAATTCCTCCCGCGCGTTCACATCCGAGATATGCACCTCCACGCAGGGCAGTGCCACCGCCAGGGCGGCGTCAAGAATGGCGATGCTGGTATGGGTGTAGGCACCGGGATTGATCACGATGCCGTCATACACGCCGTGGGCGGACTGGATATAATCCACAAGATCCCCTTCGTGATTGGACTGAAAAAAGGCGACCTCCACGCCCTTGACGGCGGCGTAGCGGCGGATCTTTTCCACAAGATCCGTATAGGTTTCGCGGCCGTAATGCTTCGGCTCACGCAAGCCCAACATATTGAGGTTCGGGCCGTTGATGATCATGATCTTCATCGGTATAAAAAGTCCTTTCGTATGGCTTGTACGCGGTGGGAAATATTTTCGTTTGGCGGCAGGATCACGTCCGCCGCGGCACAGTAGAGGGGATAACGCTCGCGATAGCGGGCGGCAAGTGCCTCTCTGTCAAGCGACAGGGGGCGGTCGGGGGTGGGCCGGATTTTGGCGATATCGCGGTCAAGGAAGTAAAGGCGGCCAACGCGGCGCATGGCGTGCAGATTGGCCTCTCGCAGAATGGCACCGCCACCCGTGGCGATGACAGCACCCCGTGTGTGCAGGGCAATCCCGCCAATCACCTTTTCCTCGATATCGCGGAAGGCGGCCTCTCCCTTTTCGCGGAAAATATCGGATATGGCCATACCCGTGTGTTGCACAATGGCTTCATCTGTGTCGAAGAAGGGGCGGCCGAGTTTTTTTGCAAGCGCGCGGCCGACCGTGCTTTTGCCGCACCCCGGCATACCGATGAGGAAGATGTTTTCCTTCTCGGCCTGCACGGAGAGGAATACCTCGTCTGCCTTCTCGGCGGGGATCTCCTTGTCAAAAAAGATCTCCGAGGCGTGAATACCCTGGGCGACCAGCATATAAAGACCGCCCTCGGCGGGGATACCGCGCTTTCTCGCCGCCAGCACAAGATCGGTGCGCAGGGGGTTATAGATGGCATCCACCACGCCGCGCAGATGCGGGAAGCGGGCAATGTCAATGGGGGTAGCATCCTGCTTCGGATACATGCCGACGGGAGTGGCGTTGAGGATAAATTCCGCTTGTGCGTAGCGCTCGTACGCTTCTTCGTAGGTCACTGCGCCCTTTTCTGCCCGACGGCTGACGACGGTGATCTCGCGCGCGCCGAGGGCGGCGCACACGGCCTGCGCCGTTTTGGAGGTACCGCCCGAGCCGAGGATCAAGACCGAAAGACCGCGCAGATCCACCCCCGTGCGGCGCACAAGGTCGGAAAGTCCTGC
>JAGBZZ010000041.1 GCA_017652965.1 Clostridia bacterium
AAACGAACGAGGTGTTGTGATGATACGTCTTTATGAGCGTCATACCGTGCGCCCGGTGCGCGAGCTTTGCGGCCTTTGGGACTTCGTGTCCGAAAAATATCCGGACAGGCACTACCGCCTGCCCGTGCCCTCCTGCTGGGAGATGCATCCCGATTTTCTCCGCTATCGCGGGCGCGGCGTCTATACGACGTCCCTTACCCTGCCGCAGGATACCCATCTGCGCCTTGTGTTCAAGGGGGTGAGCCATACGGCCGACGTGGACCTTGACGGCTGTCGGGTGGCGCATCATTACAATGCCTATACCCCCTTTGAGGCCATTGTCAAGCATGCCTCGGCGGGGACGCATACCCTCACGGTGGCCTGCGACAACAGCTTTTCGGAGGACAGCGCCCTGCACGTGCCGAACGATTATTTTACCTACGGCGGCATCATCCGCCCCGTGGCGGTGGAATACCTGCCCGACGTCTATATCGAAAGCATCCGCTTTACCCCCTCCTTTGACGGCGAGGCTTGGCACGGGCATATTTCGCTTTGCCTTAAGAGCCTTGCCGAAAAGGAGCGGACGGTCACCCCTCGCCTTAGCCTTGCCGATACGGTCATCGACCTTGGCACGGTCACTATTGCAGGGGGCGCCTCTCTGACCCTTACCGACGAGCGTGCCTACCCCGGCGTATCCCCCTGGTGCTGTGAAGCGCCGACCCTCTACACCCTGACGGCTACGCTTTCCGAGGACGGGACCGTCAAGGACGATCTGATCGAGCGGGTGGGCTTCCGCACGGTGGAGGTGCGGGGCAAGGACATCCTTCTGAACGGCAAGCGCTTCTTTATCAAGGGCTTTAACCGCCATGAGGACTATGCCACGGTGGGATGTGCGATCCCCTTTTCGCTGATGGTGAAGGATATCGAGCTTTTACGGGATGCGGGCGCCAACTCGGTGCGTACCTCGCATTATCCGAACGACGAGCTTTTCCTCGATCTTTGCGACGAGATGGGGCTTGCCGTGTGGGAAGAAAACCACGCACGGGGGCTGTATCTGCCCGATATGCAGAACCCGAACTTTGAGCGGCAATGCAAGGACTGCATCGACGAGATGATCGCGCATCATTACAATCACCCCTCGATCATCATCTGGGGCATCCTCAACGAATGCGCAAGCGAGACCCCGGAGGGGCGCGAAATGTACGCGCGGCAGTATGCCGAGATCCGCGCGCTTGACACCTCCCGTCCGCTTACGTCGGCCTCCTGCCGCTACTATAAGGATATTTGCCTTGACCTGCCGGATATCGTTTCCTTCAACATCTACTCGGGCTGGTATGACGCCAACCCCGTGGCGGGTGAGTTCGAAAAGCAGTACGCCTGGATCGAAACGACCGGGGGCGCCGGCAAGCCGATGATCATCAGTGAGTTTGGCGGTGCGGCGCTCTACGGATACCGTGACCCCTCCCACGTCAGATGGAGTGAGGAGCGGCAGGCCGAGATCTTAGATGAGTCGCTTGCCTATTACATGAATACCGAAAACGTATGCGGCGTGTATATCTGGCAGTTTGCCGATTGCCGCGTGACCGACGAGGGCAGCTGGTGGTTCAGCCGTGCCCGCACCCGCAACAACAAGGGCATCTTTGACGAATACCGCCGCCCGAAGCTTGCCCTTGACGTGGTGAAAAAGCATTTTAAGGGGTAAGCCTCACGCCCAGCCCATGCGCGCTTCCCGAGGGGTACATGGCCTCGTCATAGATCACGACCTTCATCCCAAGCCTTGCCCCCCTTTTTTGGCGGGGGAGCTCAGGAGCCCCTTTTGCGGTAGGCTAACGGGGAAACCCCGAAAAAACGCTTGAAGGAGCGCAAAAAATGCGAAAGGTTGCCGTAGCCGCATCGGGCGGCTATCTCGGTGACGCTGTCCTTGGTTTCCAAAAGCAGTACGGCCGCACGGCGCAGACGGACGCTTTTAAGATGCGCGATAAAGGTGATGCCGATATTTCTTTTGAACACGGCAGACAAATACTGCGGGGAGACGAACAGCTCCTCTGCGACGGACGGCAGGGATATGCTTTCGCCGAATCTGCGGTTGATGATCTGCAATGCCCGCTTGGAAAGCTCGCTCCCGCCACTGCTTTCCGCCGGCATGACCCGCACCCCCTTTTCCGCCAGGGCCAAAAGCGCCGTATGCACAAGAAGCGTCTTATAGGCCGAGCCCTCGGCCGCCGCGGCGATCTCGGGAAAGAGTCTATAAAGCAGGTCCCCCTCCCCGAGCCCCTGCAGGATCACGGATGCGCCGATCCCCTCGCCCACCAGGGCAGGGTCGGGATCGAAGGCGATCTTTATAAATCCCGCCTTGGCGTTTTCCGGCACCTCGATCCTGTGGACGTCCGAGGGGATGACAAGCACCACGGTGGGGCGGTCGATGGTAAAGGCCTTGTCGTTGACGGTGATCCTTCCGCCAAAGGGCTCGTAAAGGGTCATCTCATAATAGGAATGCATATGCGTGTGGTAGGAAAATACGTCTGCCACACTGACGGCGATCCCCTTGCCGCTTTTATGAAGTACGGGTGCCTTGTCCCTTCCCATGCCCTTTGCTCCTATCTTAAAAAATGCAAAAAATAGGGTGCCATACCCACGCGGTGTGCGCCCTTTTATTGTAGCACGCTTTTCATCGAAAGTCAAGAAAAGCCGCGTGGATCTCTGCCGCCGATGGGCACGTGGCCGTGATCCCCCCGAAAGCCCCTGCGCCGAGGGCGCGGTGACCGTCCGCTTGCTCTTTGGATGTCTGCATTAAAAAATGCAAACTTTTGGACAAAAAAGCGCAAGAAAAAGTGAAGACTATCCTGTACAATAAGGGAAAGAACAAAAAAGACAGAGGGATAGGGGAATGGACAGAATTTCAAAAGCATTTTTTACCGGAATCAACTATTGGGGCTCGCGCGATGCTATCAATATGTGGGAAAGCTATGACGAGCGGTCAATCGATACGGATATGGCGCTTTTGGCCTCTGCGGGGATAACGCATCTGCGTGTCTTTCCGCTGTGGCCGGTCTTCCAGCCTTTGCACGCGCTGTATGGCCCCGCCGAGGTATACGAATACGCCTTTGGCGAAGAGCCCTTGCCCGATACGGCGGCAGGGCGCGCGGGTGTCAGTGAGGAGGCCTGCCAAAAATTCGAATCCTTCTGCCGGCTGGCGAAAAAGCACGGGATGCGCCTGATCGTTGCGCTTATTACCGGGCATATGTCCTTTCGCACCTATGCGCCGCCCGCCTTTCAGGGGCGCTCGCTTCTCAGTGACCCGACCGTCATCAAGTGGCAGCTGCGGTTTGTGAAATACTTTGTGTCGCGATTTAAGGGTGAAGAGGCCATCATCGGCTGGGATCTTGGAAACGAGACGGCCAATATGCCGACCCTTGTCGGGAAGAACCCCGACACCTTCTACGTATGGAGCGCGACGATCGCCGATGCCATTCGGGTGGCGGACGGGACACGCCCTGTCATTTCGGGGCTTGATAAGGTGTCTGTCGAAAGCCATCCCGCCAGCTTCAAGGCGATCGGCGAGATCTGCGATATCAACACGGTGCATCCCTATAACATCTTCAGCACCCCCTCCGACCCCTTGAACAGCATGAAGCCGATCCTTGACCTTGCGTTTTCCTCCCGCCTTTCGGAGGATATCTCGGGGCTGCCCAGCTTTGTGCAGGAGTTCGGCGCTATCGGCTATATGAACTGCTCCAAAAGGACAGAGGCGGATTTCTACCGCGCAAGCCTTTTCACCGCGCTCTCCCACGGCGGCCGCGGCGTGATGTGGTGGTGCGCCTTTGACCAAGGGCATCATGACTACGCCCCCTACCGCTGGAACACCATCGGCAGTGACTACGGCTTTTTCGATAAGGATCTGAAGGCCAAGCCGGTGGTGGAGGAGAACCGACGCTTTTTGGAGATGCTTGAAAGGCTTCCCGGTAAGACCCTGCCGCCCCACACTGTCAATGCCACGGTGCTGGTCCCGCGTGATGACGGCGGCGCGGGCAACGACCTTCTGCGTGCCTCGTATATGCTGGCAAAGCAGGCGAACCTTGACGTGCGCTTTTCCTATATCCAGGATCCTATCCCCGACTCCCCCCTTTATATTGTCCCCAGCATCAAAAGCAACAAATCCATGCAAAAGAACAGGCTGGACGAGCTCTTAGAAAGGGTGAAAAACGGGAGCGTCCTCTATCTCTGTGCCGATTCCGGGCTTCTGCGTCAGGTACCCGAGATCATGGGGGTAAGCATCGCCTACAGAGAAGAGGTGAACCGCGAAAAGATCCTTCATCTCGGCGACGTGCGCCTTCCGATCCGTACCCGGTATTTCTATAAGCCCGAGGCGGCCGAGGCCGAGGTCATGGGGCATGACGAAAACGGGGACGGCGTCTTCTTTTGCCACCGTTACGGGCGGGGCTTCGTCTATTTCCTCACTCTGCCGCTGGAGGCTTATCTTGCGGGCAAGCAGGGCGCCTTCTTCACCGACGAGCCGCCGCGCTACGACCTTGTATACCGTGAGCTCGCGCGGGCGGCGGGCATCAGCCGTACCGTGGATACCGATCATCCGTACGTCCGCCTGACCGAGCACGTGATAGACGAAAATTCTCTCTACGCGGTGGCGATCAACTACAGCAATCAGCCGACGTCTGCCCGTCTTTCGGTCGCGGAGGGCTACAAGGCAACGGCGGTATGGGGGAATCTCCTCTCGGATGGCACGCTCGCCCTGCGTGAAAACGACGGCGCGATCCTAAAGCTTGCGAAGGAATAACGCCGGTTGAAGAAAATACGCAGCGGCTAAAGGGACCGCCAAAACGGGCGAAAGCCTTTTTGGCGGTCTTTGTTTTAAAATATAGGCTTCACACTTGCAAAGCTGCGGGCTTTGTGGTAGTATTCTATATAGTAATAAGGCAAAAGGAGAACACATATGTCTTATCCGCTTTCCACCTCGATCCATCTGTTTGGCATGGGGGCACCTCTTAACGATCAGATAAAGCGCCACGTCCTGGCAGGCTTTCGGTTCCTTGACTTCAACTTCCTTGACTGGCAGGAGGTGCCGGATTCCCCCTTCCTTTCGGACGGGTGGGAGGCGTGGATCGCCTCGGCAAAAAGGACGGCAGAGGGGCTTGGTGCCCGCTTCAACCAAGCGCACGCGCCCACGCCCTGCCTGCGCTTTGGGCGTGACCTTGAAGGCCTGATCGCCGCCTCCAAGCGGGCGATATGCGCATGCGATATGCTGGGCATCCGCCAGATGGTCTACCATGCCCCAAGCCCGCAGCAGTACGGAAGGGATGCCTCCTGGCTTGATTTTAACATCGAGTTCTTCGGCTCGCTTATCGAGGATGCCAAGCGCTATAACGTGGGGATCTGCATCGAAAACATGTGGCCGACCTTAAAGCTTTTCGGGGGCGTGCAGTGGAATACCGACGTGCTTCTTTCGCTTGTGGACAGCTTCCGGGACGATATCGTGGGTGTGTGCTGGGATACGGGACACGGCAACGTCACCGGAAACGGCCGCTACCGGGTGGCAGAGAATCACCCCGAGCTTTTGCCCTACGGCGATCAATACGCCAACATCACTAGGATCGGCAAGCGCCTGCGGGCGCTTCACGTCCACGATAACAGCGGGCTGGATGACGACCATTTTATGCCCGGCATGGGCAACGTAAGGTGGGACGACGTGATCCGCGCGCTTGATGACATCGGCTACGCGCATAGCTTTACCTTTGAGGCGCACAATGCCGTCCGCGGTGTGCCCGAGCCGCTGAGGGATGCGGCCGCCCGCCTTTTGCACGACGTTGGTGTGGCACTGGTCAATACAAGTAAAAACGGCAAGGTCTTCGATAATTGATCATGCGCGCCGGAAGGAGATCCACGATGAACAGTATTCCGTGGGCGGAGCATCCGCTCTTCTTGACATGCGCGATAGAAAAATAAAAGAGTGAAAAGGAGAAAAAGACATGGCTATTTACCCGATTTTCCCGGGTGGGAAGAGAAGAGCCTTTACCGTCAGCTATGACGATG
>JAGBZZ010000042.1 GCA_017652965.1 Clostridia bacterium
CCCCCGCTGCCTGCCCGGTGATAATGGCCGGGGGAATTACGCGGAGGATATCCCACCCGAAGCCCTCGGCAGACGCCACACGCCCGACGGCCAGCACGTTCGGAAAATCGTGACGGCAGAGGGCGCGCAGAGGAACCTCAAACAGAAGATCGCGGCGGGAAAAATCCGGGATGGCACCGACAGAATCCTCGAAGTGGCGGTAGGCATCCTCCTCACGGAAGACGTGATCTCCGACAAGATGGCGTGTCGTGCGGAACTGCGGCATACCGGGCATTATGAGAAGGTCGCGTGCTTTGCGGTCATCCGCCGAAAGCTTCGCAAGGAGCTTGGCATGATTTTCGACAAAGTATCGCGTGATCTCGCGGTTGTCAGTGCCGCGCCAGAGGGGCTTTCCTTCGGGATGTCCGCCACCGTAAAGGTTGGCAGTACCACCCATAAAGGCGGCACCAAGCACGCCGATATCTCCCTTTTCCACGGCCTGCGCGCACCTTGCGAGCGTGGTGCCGTACATAAGATAGGTGTCGTAATTCCCGCCCTCGGCGGTCGGGACGCCGGCACGGTAAAGGAGGTCGGCATCCCCGGTGGCATCCACAAGCATACGGGCTGTGTAATACTCACGGCCGGATTTGGAATCCACGATGACGCCAAGAATCCTATTTCCCTCCATTACCGGAGAGGAAACAACAGTGTCAAAGAGAAGATCGACCCCCGCCTCGCCAACAAGCCCTGTCAGCTGCATCACAAAGATGGGAGCCGAAAACTTAGTCGCATAACGCTCCGCGGTCTTGCCGAAGCCGGGCTCGCCCTCCCGCCAATCGGCGGGGAGGGTATCGTACCCCATCGTAACCGAAAGGCGGCAAAGCTCCTCGGCCATGCCGCGCGCGATCTGCACGCCGCGACCGTTGCACATCGGCACAAAGAGATTGATAAGACCAATGGTAGCAAGCCCACCGAGCGAGACGGATTTTTCGATAAGAAGAGTACGCTTGCCCATGCGGGCGGCCGATACGGCGGCGGCAACTCCTGCGACGCCGCCCCCTGCCACGATAACATCGTAATCACCGCGGACGGGGATCTGCTCTTCTCTGACGATATAGGATGACATCCCGTAAGGAAATTACAGCTTCAGCACCCAGCCGTAGGGATCCTCACGCTTGCCCCACTGGATACCGGTGAGGATATCGTAGAGCTTCTGCGTGACCTCGCCGATCCCGCCGTTGCCGACGGTATAGACCTTATCGCCGTAGGCGAAGCGGCCGATGGGCGAGACGACGGCGGCGGTGCCGCAGCCCCATGCCTCCTTGAGGGTGCCGTCCTCAAGGGCGGCGAGGAGCTCGTCGATAGAGAGAAGACGCTCGCTGACGCGGTAGCCCTCGGCGCGCAGAACCTCAAGGCAGCTCTTGCGGGTGATACCGGGAAGGATGGAGCCCGAAAGAGCGGGCGTCACGATCTCGTCGCCGATGCGGAACATGACGTTCATAGCACCGACCTCCTCGATGTACTTGCGCTCGACACCGTCAAGCCAAAGCACCTGGGAGTAGCCACGCTTGGCCGCGCGCTCACCGGCGCGGGTGGAGGCGGCGTAGTTACCGCCGCACTTGGCGTAGCCGGTGCCGCCGCGCACGGCGCGGACGTCCTCCGACTCGATCATAATGCCAACGGGATTGATGCCCTCGGCGTAGTAGCTCCCGGACGGGGAGGCGATCAGCGCGAAGGTGGCGCGGTGAACGGCGTGCACGCCAAGATGCTCGTCGTTACCAAAGAGGAAGGGACGGAGGTAGAGGGAGGTACCGAAGGTGTGCGGCACCCAGCGCTCCTCGAGCTTCACGAAGGTGGTCAGGATCTCGAGCATCTCGTCCTCGTCCACGAGAGGGAGGCACATACGCTCGGCAGAGTTGTTGAGACGGCGGATGTTCTCCATCGGACGGAAGAGCTGAACACCGCCATCGGCGCGGCGATAGGCCTTCAGCCCCTCAAAGATCTCGGCACCGTAATGAAGAACGGTGGAGGCAGGGTGAAGCGGAAGGGGGCCAAAGGGAACGATGCGGGCATCGTGCCAGCCGGATTTATCGTCCCAATCCATCAGGAACATATGGTCGGTAAACACGCGACCGAAGCCGAGCTTCTCCTCTGCCACGAGGGTGCCGGGGTTTTCGTTTTTCGTCATCGTAATAGTCATATTTTCCTCACATTTTTCGGCAAAAAGCCGTATTTTGAAACGAATTTAGAGAAGGGAGGCGATCAGCGTCTCCCGGGGGAGGGGGGAAAGGTAGGCGGGCGGCACATCAAGCACCGTCTTGGCGCCGACGGCGCCCTCCCTGTTCAGGCGATAGGCGGCGCGGGCGTAGGCCACCAGCACCGACGAGGTGAACTCGGGGTTGGAGTCAAGCTTTAAGCTGTACTCAATGAGGTGGCGATGCTCGCCCGAAAGCCCCGTCCTTCCCGAGCGGATCACGAAGCCTCCGTGCGGGATGCCGGCGTGGTCGTGCCGAAGCTCCTCCTCGCTGATAAAGGTGACGGTGGTATCGTAATCGGCAAAGTAGTCGGGCATCGTGCGGATCTCCTCGGCGATCCTTTCAAGGTCTGCCCCCTCCTCCGCTACGACAAAGCACTCTCTTGTGTGCTTCTCGCGCGCCGTAAGGGTGGGTGCCTCCCCGCCGCGGACGGCGGCAAGCGCCTCGGGC
>JAGBZZ010000043.1 GCA_017652965.1 Clostridia bacterium
GCCAAACCACTTACATTATAGAGGGAGGGTAAACTTTTTTCAATCGCCTTTTCTTTGGGCTTGCACAAAGCTCGCCCTTTTGTTTTTACTAAAGCGTTTCCCTTTCCCCCGGTAGAACCGGGGGTTTATTTCGACTACCAAAAAAGCCTCTGACTCAATTTTTGAGTCAGAGGCTTCCTTCTTATTTCATACACTTCGAAACCTTGATCAACGTATCCTGCGACATAGGTGACAGCTCGCGGTAGATCTTGATAAGGATGCTTTCTTTGCCGCGTAGCATCAACACCTGCTCGTCTTGATTGAAGAAGTCCGAGAGAGTAATATTAAGGGCGGTGCATATCCCTTCTAATGTTAGAATGTTTGGTACTTTATTTCCTTGAATGATATCATATAGAGTAGATAGGGATATACCGGATTTGCTTGCGAGATCTCTAAAGGTGAAGCCGCATTGCGTTCTTAACTTGTCTATCTGCGAGGCAACTTTTTCAGTAATCGAAGGCATTGAATTTGACATATTTTTCCTTTCTATTAGTGTTTAAAAAATGTTGTATCGCTAAAGCGAACAAAATAGTAAAATTTGTATCGCTAAAACGAACACTTTCTCTTCCTAAAAATCAAAAAAGAGAGGGAAGCGCTGAAAAACGCTTTCCTCTCTTGCGTATATATAAGGCTTTTATTCGATGGAATATAGCCAAACTGCACAATTTTAGGCATGAAAAAACACGACTAATTGAACAGTTATCGTGTTCGGATTAGTCGTGTTTGGTCTGAGTGACAAGACTTGAACTTGCGGCCTCTACCACCCCAAGGTAGCGCGCTACCAGCTGCGCCACACCCAGATTGCTTACAAGCGTGACTATTATAACACAGGTTTTTCGAAAAGTCAAGGGGTTTTTCACCTTTTTATAAGTTTTTTCTTGCCGTGCTTGACTTCGGGGGGCGGATGTGTTAGAGTAGGGGTAGCGACGGCGGCAACGGCGTGCCCTCCTTGCCCTTTTTTCGAGCGCCTGCCCGGGATTTGCCGTCTAAAGGAGAAAAACATGGAAGAAAAATACAGCTTCAGAGCTCGCATGTGCGAGGTGCATCCCAAGCGCGAGGCCGGTGCCGCGCGCGCGTGCCCGGATGGCTATCTGGATCTTTCGACCGGCTGCACGGTCATCCTCCCGGCGGGCGCGGATGCCGTGACCCTTCACGCGGCCGATGACCTTTGCGACTACCTTGCCGTATCGCAGGGGGTGACGGCGACAGCCGCGAAGGGGGCACCGCTTGGCCCTGCTATCCGCCTTGCCCTGCGCGCCGACCGCCCGGCAGATGCCCCCACGGGGAGCGAGGAGCGTGCCTATCGCATCCTCGTTGACGATGCGGGCGTGACGGTCGTTGCCAACACCGGCAAGGGTCTTTTTGCCGCCACCGTGTATCTTGAGGAGCAGATGAGCGAGGCGGGCGGCCCCTTCCTCAAAAAAGGCGAGACCGACCGCCGCCCCCTCTTCAGCCCGCGCATGGTGCATTCGGGGTACGAGCTGGACGTGTTCCCCGAGCCTTACATGAACCGCCTGGCGCACGACGGCTACGACACCCTCTTGGTGTTTGTCAAGGGGGCGAACCTCTCCCCGCGCGGCGAGTGTGACTTTAACGCCCTGATCGCCACGGCTGCCCGCTACGGCCTTGACGTGTACGCCTACAGCTATATGGTCAGCGAGAAGCACCCGGACGACGAAGGGGCAGAGGAGTTCTACGAATCGACCTACGGCAACCTCTTTAAGACCAACCCCGGCTTCCGCGGTGTGGTGCTTGTGGGCGAATCCTGCGAGTTCCCCTCGCATGACGAGCGCGCCCACCCCTGGCTCAACCGTTACAACAAAAACCCGGACGGCACCCTGAGATCCAACAAGGTCAACGCCCGCACCTTCCCGGTGAGCGACTATCCCGAGTGGATCGCCATGGTCAAGCGCATCATCCGCAAATACCGCCCGGATGCCGATTTCCTCTTCTGGAGCTACAACTGGGGCTACCGTCCGGCCGACGTGCGCGTCGCACTGATCGACAACCTGCCCACCGATATTTCGCTTCAGGCGACCTTCGAGATGTTCGAGCCCCTGCCCGCCCCCGAGGGGGTCAGCGAAAGGACGACCGACTACTCGATCTGCATCCCCGGCCCCGGCGGCTACTTCCTCTCGGAGGCTGAAGCCGCGAAGCGCCGCGGCCTGCGCCTTTACACCATCTCCAACACCGCAGGCACGACCTGGGACGTGGGGATCGTGCCGTATATCCCCGCGCCCGAGGTGTGGGGGGAGCGCTACGATAAGCTGCTCGAATGCCACGAAAAATACGGTCTTTGCGGCCTGATGGAGGGGCATCACTACGGCGCGTACCACTCCTTTATCTCCGAGCTTTCGAAGGAGATGGGCTGGTCGCCGCGCCGCGACTTCCGCGAGCATATGCGCGCTATCGCCGTCCGTGACTACGGGGAAGAGAATGCCGACGCCGTCCTCTCGGCCTGGCATCACGCCTCGGAGGGGATCCGCCATAACATACCGTCGGTTGAGGATCAGTACGGCCCCCTGCGCGTGGGTCCCGCCTACCCCTTGGCCACCATGACCTACTGGACACCCCCTTCGCCCGACTTCGCGCATTTCGGCGGGAACCGCATCACCTATACCTGGTACGGCATCTATCGCGGATTCCCCGCCACCTCGATCCTGCGTAACGTCAAGCGCCTTTTGCACGGAATCTCCGAGTTTTCGATCATGCAGCGCGAGTACGACGAGGCCGCCCGCCTCTTTGCCGACGTTGCCAAGGGCCTTACGGGGCGCGCCCAAGCCGAGGCGGGGCGGATGGCGGCGCACCTGTATCTGATGGCGCGCACCGCCGAAACGACCGTCAACGTCAAGCGCTTCTCGGCACTTCGCCACGCCGCCATGGAGATGACAGGCACCCTCCCGACCCACCACCACCTGATGGAGCAGGTCACCGCGATGCCGATCTACCTCACAAACGACCCGCAGTGGCCCGAGTTCTGCCGTACGCTGTTTGACTGTGAACCGCCGACCCCTGCCGCGCTTCTCGCCCTTGCCCGCAGGGTGGCCGAGGAGGAGTGCGACAACGCCCGCCGCGCCATCCCCGCCGTGGAGTATGACTCCCGCCTCGGCTGGGAGGCCAGCATGGAATACATGTGTGACCGCGAGCATCTTCTTTGGAAGATCGACTGCACCGAAAAGGCAGTGGCCGAGCTTGCCGAGATGCTCTCGCCCCTCCTGTAAGATATCCCCCCTCCCGTTATCCCGTCGCGGTAGCGGGAGGGTCATTTTTTGCAATGAAATCCGGGCGCCGGGGCAACATTTGCAATTGCGAAGCCACAGCACTGCGAGTATAATATGAGTGAAATATGGGGGGAGGGATCCACGTGACGTCTGCAGTCAAGCGCTTCTTTTCAAAGAAAAGTGAAAGCGTTGATTTTGTGAACGGTAGCATTCCGCGCGCGCTGATACGCTACTCTCTTCCTATTCTGATCGGAAATATTCTGCAGTACCTTTACAGCGCCGTGGACGCATGGGTCTTGGGGCAATCGGGGCAGACCGAGGCGTATGCCGCCGTTGGTAGCCTTTCTTCGGTCACACAGACTCTGGTGGCCCTCTTCTGGGGCTTTTCCCAAGGGGCGGGCATCGTCATCGCCCGTGCACACGGCGCACGCGATAGCGATAGGGTATCGCGCGGGGCGCACACCGCCCTTGTCGTCACTTTTTTTATCGGTGCTTTTCTGACGGTGGTCGGGATGCTGCTTTCCCCGCAGCTGCTTCGCCTTGTGCTGGGCGCGGACAGCGATCCCGAGATCTACCGCCATGCCAAAACCTATCTTCTTATCTTTTTCGGCGGTATCATCCCGATGCTGATATACAACATCGGCGCCGAGATCATGCGCTCGCTTGGAAATTCGCACTATCCCTTCCTGTTCCTTTGCGTTGGCTCGGTTTTGAATATCATCCTGGATCTTTTGTTCGTCTTCGTGTTCCATCTCGGCATTGCCGGGGTCGCATGGGCAACCGTCTTAGCGCAGGCGGTGGCGGCCTTGCTGGTGCTTGCCGTGCTGTTCAGCC
>JAGBZZ010000044.1 GCA_017652965.1 Clostridia bacterium
AATAGAAGAAGGAGTTTCTTTTATTGAAAATTTCTCCTTAAAAATATCAGATAACAAATATATGACAGCTAAACAATGGCGAGAAAAATTGATACAAATATTACAAGGGCAATAACAAATTCCAATTTGTCGTACACACAGTGGTGTACTTTTAGTCGTTCTTACCCCACTTTGCGCACCTTTTAGTCGCGCTTTCGCAACAAAAAAAGGAACTTTTGCTGCAAAAGTTCCTTTTTTGTTTATCCACTGCGAAAGCAATGGCATATCATCACGCTGCAGGTTGTATCGCTTCAATTCTTGAAGATCTTCTTAAAGAAGGAGCTCTTCTTCGCGTTGTTCTTCTCGCCGCAGCTTTTGGCAAAGGCCTGGAGCAGATCCTTCTGCTGGGCGGTGAGGTCACGCGGGATCTCGACCGTTACGGTAAAGACGATATCGCCGCGGCGGGTGGAGCGCACCTCCTTGACCCCCTTGCCGCGCAGGCGGAAGGTCGTGCCGGTTTGCGTCCCCTCGGGGATCTCGTATTTCTCGGTCTTGCCGTCGGGCAGGGGGATGTCGATGGCCGCGCCAAGGGCCGCCTCGGCAAAGGTGATCGGCACCTCGCAAAGAAGGTCACGCCCCTGCCGCTCAAAGAAGGCATGCGGGCGCACACGGGCCTCGATATACAGATCTCCCGCCATGCCGCCACGGCGGCCGGCATCGCCCTCGCCCGTCACGCGCATACGCTCGCCGTTGTCGATGCCCTCGGGGAAGGTGATGGCCTTCTTACGGGTGACCTTGACGTAGGCACGCCCGCCGCAGGCCTTACACGGATTTTTGATGGTCTTCCCGCGGCCGCTACAGGCCGAGCAGGCACGCTGCGAGCGGATCGCACCAAAGGGCGTATTCTGCTGTACCGTCACCTGCCCCGTACCGCGGCAGGTCTTACAGGTCTCGATATCGGCCTCGCTTTCGGCACCCTTGCCGTGGCAGGTCGCACAGGCCTCCACGTGGCTGTAGGAGATCTCCTTCTTACAGCCGAACACCGCCTCCTCGAAGTCCAGGGTCACACGGACAAGGATATCGTCGCCATCCTCGGCCGCCGTGCGGGAGGCACCCCCGCCGCCACCGCCGAAGAAGGAGGAAAAGATGTCGCCAAAGCCGCCGAAATCCCCAAAGCCGCCAAAGCCGCCGCCCGCACCGCCACCGGCAGGGTCAAAGGCGGCATGCCCAAAGCGATCATACTGCGCGCGCTTTTCGGCATCCGAAAGGACGGCGTACGCCTCGTTGACCTCCTTGAACTTGGCCTCGGCCTCACTGTCACCGGGGTGCATATCGGGATGGTACTGCTTTGCCAGGGTACGGTAGGCCTTTTTGATGGCCGCCTCGTCCGCATCCTTGGAAAGCCCCAGTACCTCGTAGTAGTCACGTTTATCTGCCATGCTTCACTCCTTGGGGGCAGGCACGCCCCCTAAAACGGCCACAGCGGTCGGGACTCTGCCCGACCGCGGCCGCTATGCATTAGTTGTTGTTATCGTCAAAGTCGGCGTTGTACACACCGTCAGCACCGTCGGCGCCCTCGGCACCGGCCGCACCCGACTGCTTATACAGCTCCTCAGCCAGAGGATAGAAGGCCTGCTGAAGCGCCTCGGTATCGGCCTTGATGGCGTCGGTATCGTTGCCCTTCACCGTCTCCTTCAGCTTCTCAATGGCGGCAGTCACGGGGGCCTTCTTGGCCTCGTCTACCTTGTCACCGATCTCGCCGAGCGTCTTCTCACACTGGAAGATCATGGTCTCGGCCGCATTCTTGGCCTCCACCGCCTCCTTCAGCTTCTTATCCTCCTCGGCAAACTGCTCGGCCTCGCGCACGGCGCGGTCGATGTCCTCCTGGCTCATGTTGGTAGAGGAGGTGATGGTGATGTGCTGCTCCTTACCCGTGCCCTTATCGGTGGCCGTCACGTTGACGATACCGTTGGCGTCGATGTCAAAGGTGACCTCGATCTGCGGTACACCGCGGGGGGCGGCGGGGATGCCGTCCAGCGAGAAGCGGCCAAGCGTGGTGTTACCGGCGGCCATATCGCGCTCACCCTGCAGAACGTGGATCTCCACCGAGGTCTGGCCGTCGGCGGCGGTCGAATAGATCTGGCTCTTCTTGACGGGAATGGTGGTGTTACGGTCAATGATGCGGTTGAAGACACCGCCAAGCGTCTCAATACCGAGAGAGAGGGGAGTCACGTCGAGAAGGAGCAGATCCTTCACGTCGCCGCCGAGAACACCGCCCTGGATAGCGGCGCCGAGGGCCACGCACTCGTCGGGGTTGATGCCCTTGAAGGGATCCTTACCGGTAAAGCGCTTGACAGCCTCCTGCACGGCGGGGATACGGGTCGATCCACCGACGAGAAGCACCTTGTCGATCTCGGAGGCAGAGAGGCCGGCATCCTGGAGGGCCTTCTTGGTGGGGATCATCGTCCGCTCCACAAGGTCGGCGGTCAGCTTATCGAACTCGGCACGGGTGAGGGTCGCCTCAAAGTGGAGAGGGCCCGCGGCCGTGGCCGTGATAAAGGGCAGGTTGATGTTGGCGCTGGTCACACCCGAAAGCTCGATCTTCGCCTTCTCGGCCGCGTCCTTCAGGCGCTGCATGACCATCTTATCCTTGCGCAGATCCACGCCGTTTTCCTTCTGGAACTTGTCGGCCATCCACTCAATGATGCGCTCGTCAAAGTCGTCACCGCCAAGGCGGGTGTCACCGTTGGTGGCAAGCACCTCAAAGACCCCGTCGTCGATCTCAAGCAGCGACACGTCAAAGGTACCGCCGCCAAGGTCGAAGACCATGATCTTCTGGTTGGCTTCCTTATCCATACCGTAGGCAAGGGCGGCGGCGGTCGGCTCGTTGATGATTCTCTTGACCTCAAGCCCCGCGATCTTGCCCGCGTCCTTGGTGGCCTGGCGCTGGGCATCCGAGAAGTAGGCAGGCACGGTGATGACCGCCTCGGTCACGGCAGTACCGAGGAAGGCCTCGGCATCCGCCTTCAGCTTCTGCAGGACCATAGCCGAAATTTCCTGGGGGGTGTATTTCTTGCCATCGATCTCTACCTTATAATCGGTACCCATCTCGCGCTTGATGCTCATCACGGTGCGGTCGGGGTTGGTGATGGCCTGGCGCTTGGCGATCTGGCCGATCATACGCTCGCCGGTCTTGGAGAAGCCGACAACAGAGGGGGTGGTTCTCGCCCCTTCGGGGTTCGGAATTACGCTCGGCTCGCCGCCCTCAAAAACTGCAACGCACGAGTTGGTCGTGCCAAGGTCAATACCAATAATCTTTCCCATGATTCTATTCCTCCGAATTTTGTAGAATTTTGTTTACATTTTTTATAAAAAACAGTCGTAAGCTGTCAGTTTGCTACGGTAACCATGGCATAACGCAGGATGCGCTCACCCTTGCGGTAGCCCTTTTGATGCACGGCCGCGATCTCGCCCTCGCCGCGCCCTTCCTCCTCGGTATGCATCACGGCATTGTGAAGGCCGGGGTCAAAGGTCTCGCCCGCTTCCCCGAAGGCCTCCACCCCGAGGGCGGCAAGCGCCTCGGCGGCGGCCTTGGCCGTCATGGCGATGCCCTCGGCAACCTTTTCGCCATCGCTGTAAAGGGCGGCACGCTCTAAGTTATCGAGGATGGGAAGCAGCTTTTCAAGCGCCCCCTCCAGCCCGTCGGTGTAGGCGGCCTGCTTTTCGGCGGCCGAGCGGCGGCGGAAGTTGTCGTATTCGGCGGCCAGGCGCAGATACTTGTCGTTCTGCTCTGCGGCGGCATCCTCGGCCTCCTTCAAGGCCTCCTCGGCCGCATTCAGGCGCTTTTGCGTTTCCAAAAGCTCACGCATCAGCTTCTTGCTTCCCTTACCCTCGGCGGCCGTCTCTTCCTCTTTGGCCTCGGGGACCGTCTCCTCCTCGGTAGGAGGCAGGACCTCCTCCTCGGGGGTCTCACACTTATTCTCTTCCATGACTCTATCCTTTCAAAAAGAAGTTGGTGTCGCCGCTGTTCAGCATATCGTCGATCCTGGCGGCAAGCTGATCGATGATCCCGATCACACGGGCGTAGTCCATCCGTCGCGGGCCTATCACGCCGATCGCCCCGACCACCCGCCCGTCACGGCGGATGCTGTGGTACACAAGGGTGGAGTTTTCCATGACCTTAACGGTGTTCTCGCTTCCGATAAAGACGTTCACCCCATCGGATACCCCCTCGTCAAGCGGGACGATGCTTTGCAGCCCCTCCTTATCCTCGAGTACGTCAAGAAGCGAGCGCAGGGTATCGAGATCCGAATACTCGGGATATTGCAGAAGGTGATTGACCCCCTCCACCGAGGTGTGGGGCTTGTCGGCCTCGATCATCGCCTCGTAGATCTTACGCACAATGGCCGAAACCAGGATCCCAAGCCGTCCCATTCCCCGTTCGATCTCCCCGATCAGGGGCAGGGTGAAGCCCTCGGCCGGAATGCCGACCAGCTTCTCGTTGAGAAGCGACAAAAGCTTTGCCTGCTCCTCCACCGCCATCGGCAGGGGGGTAGAGACCGAGCGCGTCACGGCCGAGCCGCCCGACATCAGCATCACAAGCACAAACTGGTAGGCATCCACCCGCACAAACTCAAAGCGGCTGACCGTTGCCGAGGACGGGCGGCTTTTGACGGCGATGCCGGTGTAATTGGTGACCGAGGCGGCAATGCGGGAGGCCTCGCGCAGAAGCTGATCCATCTCGGCAAGCTTTGTCTGCAGGCTGGCATTGATGGTTTCGATCTCGCCCGCCGTCATGCGGTACTGCTGTAAAAGCGAATTGACGTAAAAGCGGTAGCCAAGCTCACTCGGGATGCGCCCCGCCGAGGTATGGGGCTGCTCCAGAAAGCCCATTGCCTCCAGCTCTGCCATCTCGTTGCGGATGGTAGCAGAGGAGCAGGCCAACTGCTGATTTTCTGCCAGATACTTAGAGCCAACGGGCTCACCGTACGTGATATACGCATCAATGATTTCTTTCAGTATGAGCTTTTTTCTCTCACTTAACCGATAATTTCCCGGCAAGAACTCTTCCACCCGTCTGCTCCTTTCCCGTTTATCGGGATTAGCACTCTCTTCGTGCAAGTGCTAACTCCGCTTATAAAGTACCACACCGGGGTTGATTTGTCAAGGGCTTTTCGGTGGTAAATTGTGAATTTTTTGTGAATTGACACCCTCCCCCGCAAAAAAACCGCCATCGCGCGCGTTTTCTTGCGCGTTTCTTGCGCGTTTCTTGCGCGAGCGCGCAAAAAGTTCTTGACATGGCTACCTAAATACGTTATAATGGAGTGTAACGTATGTAACCTTCCGTCGGGCGGGCGCGCCACCGCAGTAGGTGCGATGCCCCGACCAAGCCCTATATACGCGAACGTATCCGTAACCCATAAGCCAAGAAAGACCCGAACCAATACACACATAAGGAGGTGTATCGTATGCACTGGATCTATATCGTGCTGATCGCCGTGGCGGCTCTTGCCGTCGGTATGATCGCCGGTTTTGTGACCCGCATGAAGGTAGCCGAGAAAAAGATCGGCTCTGCACAGCTGCAGGCTAAGCAGATCCTCGAGGACGCTATGCACACGGCTGAATCCCGCAAAAAGGAAATCCTGTTTGAAGCAAAAGAAAATGCCCTGGCCATCAAGGACGAGACCGAAAAGGATCTGAAGGAGCGCCGCAAGGAGGTTGCCCGTCAGGAAAACCGTCTGGCACAAAAGGAAGAAAACCTCGACCGCAAGATCGAAAATCTCGAAAAGAAGGAGCAGCGCCTGACCGAAAAGGAAAAGGAGGCCGATACCCTGAAGGGTGAGATCGAGACCGCGCTTGCCGAGCAGCGCGCGACGCTTGAGCGCATCTCGGGCACCACTGCCGAGGACGCAAAGGCCGAGCTTCTCTCCCGCGTGGAGAATGAGATCGCCCATGAGACCGCCCTGAAGATCTCGGAGTACGAGGCCCGCTTCAAGGAAGAGGCCAACGACCGCGCCCGTGACCTTCTGTCGCTTGCCATTCAGCGCTGTGCGGCCGACCACGTGGCCGAGATCGCTATCTCGGTCGTCCCCCTGCCGAACGAGGAGATGAAGGGACGCATCATCGGCCGTGAGGGCCGTAACATCCGCGCCATCGAGGCCCTGACCGGGGTCGAGCTGATCATTGACGACACGCCCGAGGCTATTACCGTCTCCGGCTTTGACCCTGTCCGCCGTGAGGTGGCAAGGCTTGCGCTTGAAAAGCTGATCGCCGACGGGCGCATCCACCCCGCCCGCATCGAAGAGGTGGTGGAAAAGGCACAGAAGGAAGTGGAGGGTGCTATCAAGCAGGCCGGTGAGCGTGCCGTGTTTGAGACCGGCGTCCACGGCCTGAACCCCGAAGAGATCCGTCTGCTTGGCAGACTGCGCTTCCGTACCAGCTTCGGTCAGAATGTACTGCGGCATTCGATCGAGGTCTCCCTGCTTTCCGGCGTCCTGGCCGATGAGCTGGGGGTCGACAGCATGACGGCCAAGCGCGCCGGCCTTCTCCACGATATCGGTAAGGCACTGACCCAGGAGGCCGAGGGCACGCACATCCAGCTGGGTGTGGAGGTCGCCAAGAAGTACCGTGAAAGCCGCGAGGTCATTCACGCCATTGAGGCACACCACGGAGACGTGGAGCCGACCACGACCATCGCCTTTATCGTCCAGGCGGCCGACGCCATCTCGGCGGCACGCCCGGGTGCCCGCCGTGAGGACGTGGAAAATTACATCAAGCGTCTGCAGAAGCTGGAGGAGCTGGCCAATGACTTCCAGGGGGTCGAAAAGACCTTTGCCATTCAGGCGGGACGTGAGATCCGCGTGATGGTCAAGCCCGATGCCGTGACCGACGACGGGATGATCATCCTGGCGCGTGACATCGCCAAGAAAATTGAGGAAACGATGGAGTATCCCGGCCAGATCAAGGTTAACCTGATCCGGGAAAGCCGCGTGACCGACTTTGCCAAATGACCCACAGAAAGCTCTCGGCCGTTTCCGGGAGCTTTCTTTTTGAGAAGGAAAGAAGGACACCCCTATGAAGATCCTGATGCTGGGCGACGTCACCTCGCCCGAGGCGGCAAAATACCTGGCCGCTACCCTGCCCGCCGCCAGACGGCGCCTTGCGGCAGACCTTGTGACGGTGAATGCCGAAAACGCCGGCTTCATCCTCGGCCCCTCTCCCGAAACGGCACGGCTCCTGCTCTCCTCGGGTGCCGACGTGCTGACGGGCGGCAACCATACCCTGCAAAACTATGACCTCCTCGCCTCTCTTGAAAGGATGCCCGGGGTTCTGCGCCCGGCCAACTACCCGCAAAGGACACCGGGGCGGGGCTATACCGTCCGTGAGGTGGGCGGGGTGCGGGTGCTTGTCATCAGCCTTTTGGGGCGGGTGCATATGGAGCCCCCCCTCTCCTCCCCCTTTGAGGCCGCAGACCGCGTGCTTTCGGCCGCCCGTGGGCGGTACGACGTGGCGGTGGTGGATATCCACGCCGAGGCCACGGGGGAAAAGATGGCGCTTGCCCATTATCTTGACGGGCGTGTGGCCGCGGTTGTCGGCACGCATACCCACGTACCGACGGCCGATCTTTCCATCCTGCCGCGCGGCACGGGATACGTCACCGATCTTGGCATGTGCGGGCCGGAGCATAGCATCCTTGGGCTTGACAGCCGGGAGATCGTGGAAAGATATCTGACCGCCGTCAACCATAAGCTTCATCCCCCGACCGGGAAAATGCGGGCGGACGGCGTCCTCTTTACGGTAGAGGGCAACCGCACCGTCGCCACCGAGCGGGTCGTGCTTTGATCCTCTTCCTTTATTCTATTCGATAAGTATCCGAGAGGAGTCCTCTTATGCGTCTGATTCCAAGCACACAGAAAAATACCGCCAATTACTGGTGCTCCTGGCGTAACCAGCGCCTGTTTATGCCCAATCCCTTCTTTCATATGCGTCTTTATGACCAGAAGCAGCACGAGGCCATCCAGCGGGACATGCTGTCGGACGCCTTTCTTTTCGGGAGTCCCGGTGTGGTATCCCGTTATATGGAGGGCATCCGCGGGGATATGCTGGTCATGCTGGACGACGGCTGGGATCTACCGTACGAGGGGGACTATACCCGTGTCGGCTCTCTGATCCTGAACCGTGACCGCTTTCCCTACGGTGGCAGGACACCGGCCGACGACCTTGCCATCCTGAACGAGAAGATCACCTCGCTTGGCTACAGCGGCACCGGGCTTTGGGTACCGATGACCCGCCTTGGCGAGGATTACGCCCACCCCGGCGACCTTGAAAGCTTCATTGCCTATTGGCGTGAGCGGGCGGCCTGGATGCGCCATGCGGGCATTGCTTACCTGAAGGTAGACTGGGGCGTCCACTCCCGCCATACCCACTACCGCGCCGCCCTTTCCGAGCTTTTGCACAAGGAGGTGCCGGGGATGCTTGTCGAGCATGCGGTGCTGGACGGCTGGTTCTTTGACCCGACCGCCGACAGGGCGATCCTGAAAAACACCCTTGCGATCTCGGACAGCTTCCGCTGTTATGACGTCAAGTTTGAATTCAACTCGGCCTCCACCCTTGGCCGCGCCGCCGCCATGCTGGGGCTGGACTGCGACCTTGCCGAGGGCTGCCTTGGCCTTATCAACGTGGGGGAGGAGCCCTATCTTGCCGCCGCCCTTGGCTGCACGATGGGTATCATGTCGCATCCGCTTTTACGCGGCAGTGTCATCACCATGCTGCCCGACAGCTTCCAAAACGGTATGGCTACCACGCGGATGCTGAAATCCGACTTCCACTCGTTTGACCATTACGAGCGCGCCCTGCGCTGGCAGCGTCTTGCGCCCGCCTTCCCTTACGTGAAGGGGGGCACCGAGATCTCGGATACGGTGCTTGAGGATAGCTGGACCTATGACAAGGAGCCCTATCCCTTCCCGCGGCATGAGCTGCGCGGCCGCTCGGTACGGCAGTGCGCCCCCGCGGCTGTGGCACGGGGCACCGCCCTGCCGCATGTCAGCCTGCCGCATACCCCGTATGAGGAAAAGACCTACCTACCCTACACCGTGGCCTCCCGCCATCCGGTGACCGGCGCCTTCTCGGTGGCGACCCTTTCCCGCACGGTGGACGGGGTCATGAACTGCACGACCCCTGCGGCAGACGTCCTGTGCCGCGCCCTTTCGGCAGACTGCCCCTTTGCCGCCTTTGGCGAATACCGCACCCTGACCCTGGAGTTTGACCGTCCGATCGACGGCTACCGC
Organism: Clostridia bacterium; assembly: GCA_017652965.1. The sequence goes on from JAGBZZ010000044.1 coordinate 9,267, forward strand.
CTCTTTGGCGGGGATATCCTTTTGGACGAGGCCGGCGAGCTGACCGGGGTGCCGGGGGTATGCATAGAGGGCAACCGCCTGACGCTTCACGGCGACCTTCTCCACCGCATCGGCACCGAGGCGGCCTCCTTCCACGATCTTTCGGATCCCGGCACCGTCTTCTCTCTTATCCCCCCCGAAAACTAAATGAGGTAACGTTATGAAAGGCTTTTTCTCCCGGCTGAAGGCCGGTTTTATCAAAAAAAGGCACACCATCCTCAGCTTTCTTATGATCCTTGCCGGCATGGCGGCCGTCTCACTGATCACCTATGCCGTCCTGCACGCCTTTGGGGTCATGTCCTTCAACGAGGAGGGCGACATGGTCTTCAACCCCGAGCTGTTTGCCTCCTTCTCCTCCTCCTTCTTCGGTTGGGTGTTCTTTATCCTTCTGCAAACGGTGCTTTCGATGCTGCTTTGCATCTTCCCCGGGGTCTCGATGGCACTGATCATCCTGTCCACCACCGTCATCTTCCCGGGTGAGCCCTTCAAGTCCTTTATCCTTTGCTTTATCAGCGTGGCCATCGCCAGCTGTACCATGTACGCCCTCGGGCGGTTTGGCGGCTATCGGCTTTGCGTGCGGCTGGTGGGCAAGGAGGATGCCGACCACGCCTTTGACCTTCTGCGCGACAAGGGCACCTTCTTCTTCCCCGTGATGATGCTTTTCCCCTTCTTCCCGGATGAAGCGCTGACCATGGTAGCCGGCACCATCCACATGCGGCTTTCCTGGTTCCTGCCCTCCATCTTTGTGGCACGCGGCATCGGTATTGCCACCATCGTGTTCGGCGTTTCCTCCATCCCGTTTGACAGGTTCACCTCTCCCTGGCACTGGGTGCTGTTTATCCTGGCGATCGTGGTGGTGGTGGGCGGCATCCTTCTGCTTGCCTGGCGCTTCCGCCGGTATATCGCGGGTAGCGTGGTGCAAAAGGAAAAGCCCGAGAACCCCGAGGCCTGATATAAAAAGGAATAATGATCCCCCCGTCAAACGGGGGGTATTTCATTTTCGGGTAAAACCCTAAATGTTACCGGCGACGCACAAGTGCGCTTTCTACTAGCCTGCCGGCCGTGTAATTGTTACTTGCTACCCTCAAACGGGTTTCACCATAAGCCGCCCTTGTGTAAAGGGAGGTGGCATTTTCGCAAGAAAATGACGGAGGGATTGTCAAGAAAGCGCGCCCTATCTTTACCCGCTAACTTTTCAAAGCGGCACAATCCCTCACCTGCTTCGCAGGAGCTCCCTTTAC
>JAGBZZ010000045.1 GCA_017652965.1 Clostridia bacterium
AGTCATGGTAATTGCCATTGCTTTGTACCGCGGCAGTTGGCGTATGCGCAGGGGCGACTGCCGCTCCTTTCTTTCGAAGTTTAAAGAGGGTAGGGGGGCTGATGCGGGCGTGCATCAGCCCCTTTTACAGAATACCATAATTCTTTCCTTTTTTCAACAGCTTTCGTCTATTTTCCGAAAAGGCGCAAGGCGCGGCCGCGCCCCTGCCGATAAAAAAGCCAAAGGCACGTTTCGGTACCTTTGACTTTATGGATCAATGTTATAATTCAAATACCCAATAGGCGGCCTCGTTTTCGCACATGGCGGGGAGAGTGATATAACGAACCCCGTTGTGCACCGATTCCTGCCCAGGGTGATAATGCCCCTGAAAGACCGCCCTGACATTGCCGCTTTCCTCGATGATACGAAAAATCTCGTCACCGTTGGCAAGCCGATGATCCTCACGGATCACGGGGTCGATATTCTGATGCAGGAAAATATAGACGGGCGCGGAAAGCGCGGAAAGCTCCTCCCCGAGGGCGGCGGAAAAGGGGTAATAGGTATCCTTCCAATCCGAGTCGCCGGGGGCGTAATGCACACCGCTTTTGAAGTAGCAGGCATCGAGGAACACAAGGTGCTTTCCGTCTATTTCGGTGCTCCTCGGCGGCTGTGTTCCAAGCACCGAATAGAAACGCTCGGGTGTCAGCACGAAGGCATCGTGGTTGCCCATCAGGGCGAAGGTGCGAAGCGGACTTTTCTTTATAACCGCGGCGATCGCGGCGAGGTTTTCGATCTCCTTCTCTACCGTGTCCTCGGTATCGATCAGATCGCCGAGAGAGATCACGGCATCGCATCCGCTTTCCTCAAAAAACCGATAGGCCTCCCCGATCTTGCGGAGGGATTGATTATTGAAACGCCTGCCGCAGGTGAGCGCCTTGCCGGAATAATGCGAATCTGTAAAAATTCCAATTTTCACGTCAGAACACCACCATTCCGGCACGCAGTTGGCCTTTTTTATTCAAAATCCACGTTGTAGGTCAGCTTGCCCTTTGGCGGGTATTCGCCCGCAAGCACCGAGAGGGCGGTATCGATGCACTCGGCCGAGACCGAGCCGACGAGGATACGCCCCACGTGGTGCAGATACTCGAGGACGTAGGGATTACCGAAATGCACGACCGTCGAAAGCTGCCCGGAGACCAGCATCGCATCCATCAGCGACAGGATGCGGGGGGTAAAGCACTCAAACCCCGCCGAGCAGTCCTCCCCAAAGAAGGTGAAAAAGATCACGTCATCGTAATCCCGCGCCGCCTTGCAGGCCAGCCCGTTTTCCAGGGGCGAGGGGAACTGATGCACCATGTGGACGTCCGAATGCGGGAAAAGCTCCCGGATCCGCTTGGCAATGGTGCCGGGATCGTACCAGCCCTTGAATTGGGTATCCTCAATGACCTTTTCGGCATTGAGGTCGATCGAGTTATCGGTGAGGATCATAAAGAGGTGGCGTGCCTCCCTGTCGACCGCAACCGAGACCCCCTCGTCGGTCTTCGCATAGATCGAGTCGGTATTGATCCTATGGATATTGGCCATATCCTCCTTTGTGATCTCGGCATCCTGCGAAAGCTCGAGCACCTTGTGCTGTGCCTCCAGCACGCGGCGCACCGCCTCGTTAAGGCGCTCGTCGGGGATCAGGCCGTTTTCGTAATACTCGATCATGGCCTCGTAGGCAAAGCGGGTCTCGCCCCACACAAGGGCAAGGTCGTTGCCACGGGCAACTGCCAGGCCGCGGGCCCCCTTCTGCCCGTATTTGGACACGATACCGCCCATCGAGAGGGCATCGGTGATGGCGATGCCGTCAAAGCCAAGCTCACGGATAATGCCGATCACCTTCGGCGAAAGGGTGGCGGGGTTCTCGGGGTCGATGTTTACGTAGCGCTTATGCTCTACCATAATGGCGTCCAGGAGGTTTTCCTTCATCAGCTCACGGTAGGGATAGAGGGCGGTTTCGATCAGCTCCTCGCGCGTTTCGATGCCGATGCCCTCGGCCATGTGCGTGTCGATCGGGCGGTTGCGCTTCTCGTTTTCGGCGGGGGCGCGGCGCTGGCTGCCGGGGTAATGCTTGCCGCAGGTCAGAACGCCGCCGTCGTGCATGCCGCGGGCAATGGCGGCGGCAAGGGCGGTCACGCGGTGCTTATCACTACCGAGCGAGCGGATGTTCTTCCCGCAAACGCCACTGCAGTCGATCATGTCAACAAGCGGATTGCAGACCATGTTATAGCCCATCCTTCTCGCCGTGATGGCAGTCACGCGGCCAAAGGAATAGGCAAGCTCCTCGCTGTCGGTCATACCGAGCGAGTTGTGCAGGCCGATCATATAGTCGCCAAGGCCGCTTTCGGCATCGGTCAGGATCAGGATAGGGTAATCGGCCACGTCCTTGATCATTTGCATCACGTGGTGCTTCTTCTCGATCTCGGGCAGTACCCAGACAGCGCCGACCGCGTGATCACGGATAAGGTCAAGCAGGTAACCGTATCCGTCCCCGAAGTTGACCATGGAAAAGCATGCGGACATACCAAGCTTTTGACGGACAGACAGATCCTCAAGCTTGAGCTCCTTGAGCTTTTTCATTACCCGATCTCCTCAAGGGCTGCCCGGATCTTGGCGATCTTGGCATCAAGATCCGCCTCGGTGGCATCGGGGTTCAGCGAGATATATGCCGCGCGGCTCATAATGTCAAGCGATCTCGGGCAGACCTCGGGGCCGTAGGAGGGGCGGCTGTTTTCGGGCATGTTGAAGGGGTTCTTCTTGGGGTGGAAGGCGCCGTTGTGCTTGGCAATGCAGTCCCAAGCGGTATAAACGTGCTTACCGTTGTTGATCGGACGGCCGCCGCCTACCCTCTTGGCAAAGGCATCCGCCTTTTCCGCACTGTCAAAGCGGAAGCCGAGGATGGTGGCGCAATCGCCGTCGTTATCGTTCGAGGGGAGGAAGTCGCAAAGGCCGTGGAGGGCGTTCATGATATAGCGGCGGTTCTTGCGCAGATCGGCAAGGATGCCGTCAAGGCGGGTCAGCTGTACGCGCATGATGGCCGCGGTGATATCGTTGGTGCGCACCTCGGTCCCGCAGAACAGCTCGGTAGAGAAGTCTCCGAGGTACTGGCCGAAGTAGGCGATGGCGTTACTGTCGTGATAAATGATCGACCGCTCAAAGATCAGCCTGTCATTCGTGAGAAGGGCACCGCCCTCGCCCGCGCTGATGATCTTAAACTGGTTAAAGCTGAAGGCACCGACGTCGCCGATGGTACCGAGGCGGCGCCCCTTGTACGAGCCACCGACGGCCTGGCAGGCGTCCTCCACAACGGCAAGGTTGTGCTTCTTGGCTACCGAGAGGATCGCATCCATGTTACAGGGCAGCCCCTGCATGTGCACAACGGCGATCGCCTTCGTTTTTTCGGTGATGCGTCTTTCCACGTCCTCGGCATCGATGGTCAGGGTCTCGTCGATATCGGCAACGATCGGGATGGCGCCCGCCTCGATCACCGCCATGGCGGTGGCAATATAGGTATATGCGGGAACAATGACCTCATCCCCGGGGCCAATGCCGAGGGCAACCATGGCCGACGTAAGGGCGGCATGACCCGAGGTCATCAGAAGGGCGTGCTTACAGTCTACCTTTTCGCAAAGCTCACGCTCAAACTGCACCGTCTCGGAAGGATTCGGGCCACCGCTTTTAAAGGCCCAGCCCGACTTAAGCACCTTGGTTACGGCATCGATCTCTTCCTGTCCTATTCTGAACATAATGATTCCTCACATTCTTGTTATCAGCATTTGCCGCATACGGCGGCACTGTATCCAGTATATAAAAAGTGCCTCTTTTTCGCAAGGCCATTACTTGATTGTTTCTACCCAAAAATTATCATATTTTTTTGAAAATCTTGCAAAAACGCAAAAATTAGGCTATAATCATGGTGGAAAAGCGCTTTTTGGTTACAAAAATTCTCAAACGGGGGCTGACATGATATACCAACCGCTGAACACGGGCGGCACAGACTATTCCGCCGGGATCATTACCGGCTTTTCCTCTTACCCCTTGCACCGTCACGTGGCGGTAGAGCTGATGTACGTGATGACGGGCGAGCTTTCCATCCTGCTGGATGGGGAGAGCCACACGGCGCACGAGGGGGATCTTATCTTCGTTGGCAGCAGGATCGCACACTCTGTCACCGCGTGCCGTGAGGGCACCGTCTTTCTTCTGATCGAATTCGGCCCTACCTTTGCCCGCAACGGCTTTGAGGGGATCGCCGCCCTTGCCCCGCGGGAGCCGGTGCGGCGTGCGGATACGCATCCCGAGATGGGGGTGATCCTGCCGCTTCTTTTGGAGATCGTGCAGGAGCGGTACACCCCGACCGACGAATCCGAGCTGATCGTGGTGGGCAACATTTCCAAGACGGTGGCCTATCTCTGCCGCGCCCTTACCCCAAAGGAGAGCACCCCCCCGACGGGGCGCAGAATGTCGGCAGAGCAGGTGCTTGATTTTATTACCTATCATTATATGGAGGAGCTGAGCATCAAGGAAGCGGCCGACCGCATGGGCTACAGTGTCTGCAACTTCTGTCGGATCGTGAAAAAGGAGTTTGGCAAAAGCTTTCACGTCCTTTTGAACGAGGCACGGATCAAGCGTGCCTGCGCCCTGCTTTACGATACCGATCTTCCGATCTGCCAGATCGCACGCGAGGTCGGCTTTGCCGAGGCAAAAAGCTTTGGGCGCGTGTTCAAAAGCATGAAGGGCTGTACCCCCAGCGAGTACGTGGTAAGGCACAGGCAAGGCGGGGAATAGCAGGATGCGCCCGCCTGCGGCGGAATGATGTTAGCCTTTGGCTAAATGATGCTGTGTGCGTTGCACGCAAATGATGTTGTGTCCTGCGGACACAAATGAAAAATCCCGAAAGCAAGGGCTTTCGGGATTTTTTGCTTTGTGCAAAACGTTGCCGCGCCTGTCGGCCGTGAGGGATGCGTGGCCAATACCGTTTTGAAAGGGCAAGCATTTTACTCGCGCCCCTTGAAAATCACTTTACGGCAAAGGATCCGGTTCCGTTTTTCGGATACCAATTGTAGGTTACGGGCTTTCCGTTCAAAAGCCATCTTTCGGGACATACGTTTTCCATCCAATCAAGGGGGATCAGCTCGTCCTCTTGAACCGAATTTGCTTTGTAAGCGATCTTAAGGTCTGCTTTTTCCGTTTCACATATCACGTCGGGATCGGGGGATACGAACATGGGCGCGCCGCTGTGCGCAACAGCGTCAAGCCACTGTCTGTTGAGCTGCCAATCGATAAGCCCCGTGATTCCGATGCAATCCACGTCGCTTTCGTAAAAGGCCTTGTGATGCAGCATTCGAAACGCCAGCGTGTTGATGCCGTATTTTCGCACCTTTTCCCAGTCCTTGCCGCTGGTATCGTCACCCGTGCGGTTAAGATGGATCATACCCGCCGCCAAATGACCGATGACGTTGCACCCCAAAACAACGGCTTTCCCTTTCGCCGCCTCGTATATGGCCTTGTTAAGAGCGATAAATATTTCCGCCGTGGTTTTACTGCGATCGTAAAAGTGCCAGCCGTCAGCGGCAAATTCGGCCTTTCTTTCAAAGCCCCAGTACCCGAGTGCGTCAAAAGTAGAAAAATCGTGCTTTATAAGCTTGTAGCCCCAGTCGCAAAGCATGCTTACGGTGTTCTTTATATAAGCAAGCGTATCGGGATGAGAAGGATCGAGGTTTTTGCCGTCGTTTGCACATCTTTGCGGCGCCCCCTCCGCAAATACCGTGTAGCGGACGTCGCGAAGCGGTCGTATCCATATTCCGGGATAGACCCCTCTGGCGGTGATCTCCGAGGCAAGCTCCTGCATGTTATAAAACCTGCCTTCTCTGAATTCCCCCCAAGGAGCGCTGAGGTGGTTCTTTTCCCAGCCCGCATCGATAACCATATACGGCTTTTCGGTATTTCCCCGGCATAGATCCGCAAGCAATTCTGCATCTCTTATGACGGCGCTGTGGGATATTTGACCGTAGGCATAGTACCAATCGTTGTTTCCGTATATCTTGTGATCTGCCTTCAGCGGGGTATCGCAAAGCAAGGAATAATACTTTTTCAAAGCAGAAAAAGCCGATACGTCTCGGTATTCACCGAAAAGGATCTCGCATACGCCAAGCGTTCTGCCGTTCAGAACGACCCCTTCGCCTCCGCATCTCACGTCAAGCCATAAGGTGATTCCGTTTGCATCGTATTGCCAAAAGCACATAGCGGCAGGACAGGTCTTGACACCAAAGCACTCGGTAAACCTCCCTTGTGTGTCCGCAACCCGGTCAGAGCCGTTGGAGACAGCGCAGACCCAAGGCATATAACGGTCGGGCACAATGCCGCGCCACTCTATGTCTCCGTAGCCTCTTTCCCAAGCGTCGCCGTAAACCTTTATGATGTCGGTTCGCTTTTCCTTTTCGGTGAAATTCCACCGCACCTTTAAATATTTTACGGCAGTTTCTTTGGCGAATAGCCTTATGCAAAGCGTTTTGGCATCTGTCGTGCAAATATCGCTTTTAACGTCGTCGAATGCGGCGGTATGCTCGCTTGTTTCGAAAGCTCTTGATTCACAAAAAACCGAGAAATAATCAGGGTAGCGTAATTTCATAAATAAAAGCCTCTCTATCGGTGGTTTCTGCGTTCAGTATAGCATAAAAGGGGCGGGGTGTCAATCTATTTGCGCGGAGCGCCACATCATTGGGCGAAGCCCACATCATTGCGAAGCACATCATTTGCGACTTGTCGCAACATCGTTTTGTGTCCGCCTGCGGCGGAATTCAAGTGGCGCGAGGGAAGAATGTGCCCTGCCCGAAGGCGTTTTTTCGCATTCCCTCTTGCAAAAGGGGAGGATCTGTGTTATATCTATGGTAGAATTCGTTTTGGAGGGCACCGTTATGCTGCTTGCGACCACCCTGCGTTATATGGATCTTCAAAAGAACACTCGCTTTGATCAGCGCTTCTTTACCACAAAGGAATACGTCACGATGGCCGAATGCTACGGCTTCGGTCTTCTTGCCGTGATGAACGAGGGGGGCGTGGCGGCGGCCGTCTCTGCCTGTGACGGGCTCCTCCTCCCCGGCTCTTCCACGCCCCATCCCAAGGAGTTTTATGAGGGTGAGCCGCCCGAGCGGCCGATCGTGTGGGATGAGTACCCCCTCGACTCTGCCCTTGTCCGCGCCTTTTTTGAGGCGGGCAAGCCCATCCTCGGCATCTGCGGGGGGGAGCAGACCATCAACGTCGTCTTTGGCGGCACGCTCTGCCGTGTGCCCGACCTTGCGGTGCATATGGATATGACCCTGCGCAGCCATCCCATCAACATCGTGGAGGGGAGCTTCATCCACGAGGTCTTCGGTGCTACGCGCTACACGGTCAACAGCGGGCACAGCTGGCGCGTTGCCCGCCTTGCCCCGAACTTTACGGTATCCGCCACTACCGACGACGGGGTGGTGGAGGCCATCGAATGGCGTGAGCGGCACGTCTTTGGTGTGCAGTGGCATCCCGAGAAGGTGTTTGCCCCCGAGGAGGAGAAGGCAGACGGCATCCTCCTTGCCACACCCATCGAGCGGCGGATGTTTGAGCTGTTCCTATCCGAGTGCGAGGCCTGCCGCCAAGCGGCGGGGGATCGGTAAGAGAGGGCCGGTTTTAGAAAAAGAGGACAGAGAAAGCCTTCAGGGCCGGTCTCTGTCCTTTTTTGTTTGCTCTTCGGTCGTTCTTTTTCCGCCTTCAGCCCTCGGGCAGCACCTCGCGGAAGGTCCCGTCACCCTCGCCAACGTGGTCACCGTCAATGGGAAAGAGAAAGCGCGTTGCGGACGCGGCATGAAAATAATCCTTTTCCATGATATAGTCCTCTTTCAAAAAGCGAAAATAAGCAGGGCGGCTTTTCAGTCCTTGACCAGCTTGAGAAGGAGCGAGGTATAGAGCGGCATCGCTACCGTAACGGTTGGCGACAACGGGTCGATCGGCTCTCGGCACCAAAGATCGGCATTATAGGTTTCATCCAGCCGATAGATCTCAAGGTGTGCCCCCTTTGGAATATGCTTCATTTCGACCGTCACGGTCTTCTCGGGCAATTGGTCGTCATCGCTATAATAGGTGAGCATCACGGCATGACCGTCGCCCGTAGCGGCGGCGGCGTAGAGATCCTCGTCATCCGACGAAACGGCGACCGCCGTGCCAAGGGTGTAAAGCCGATTGAACATAGCGAAGGGGTAATAGCCCTTCAGCCTGTCACAGACCATATCGGTCGAGAACAGGCAGTTCCAAGCGCTCGGGCGGGCGTCATAGTACATCAGCATATCGACGGGCTCATACTGGCTCATCAGCATCGTGGCGGCGACAAAGGCGGCGCCCTTCAGGCTCTTGATCGTGCGGAGCGACTGCACAAAGCCGTCGCCGTCCCATGCCTTTATGTAGTTCCACTCGTTGAGAATGCTTTCTGCCCCCTCGTGGCCGTGGCGCTTCATAAAGTCCTGTGCGAGGCGGATCGCATCCCGCATCTTGGCAATATCGGCACCGTAGCAATGCCAGGAGAAGAAGTCGGGGCGCAGGTCGCCAAGGGCCCGAAAGTAGCCGTCCACCCACGTGCCGCGGTGAAAGAGGGTGTTGACGGCAGGGCCGCCGATCTTCAGATGCGGAAACCTCTCCTTAAGATGGGTGAATGCCACGCGGAAGAATTCGTAGAACTCGGCCGCAGTACCGCCCCAGGAGCATTTCTTCTCGGGGGCAGCATCGTCCTCCGCCGAGCTTGCCTCGTTCCAGATCTCCCAGTATTCGATTCCCATATGCATACCGTCTGCCCAGCCCTCGTTATAGTGCTTTATGATATGCTCACAGACGATCGCCCACTTCCCGAAGTCCTTCGGCGGGAGGGTGTTGTATTTCTTGACCTCATGCTCAATGCGCGTGCCGAGACGGTAAAAGGGCTTGACCCCTGCCGCCTCATGGACCTTCATATAATGGTCGGTGCAGGCAAAATCGTAGGAGGCAGGATCGGTAGGGTCGGCATCGAAGTCGGGGAAGATAAAGTTGACATCCACCGTATGATTGCCGCCGTACGCGGCGCAGAAGGAGGCGTCATGGTTGCGGGCGTAAGGAATCCCCGCCTCGATAAAGGCATCAAGGTTTGAGATGCGCTGGTGAACGCTGAATTTATGGACAGGGCCGTTATTGACGGCGTGCATCGGCTTGATTTTGCCGAGCCGCTTGGAAAAATCGACGGTGATCGTACTCATGATACTCCCCTCTCTCTTCTTACTATCCCCCTTATCGTAGCATACCTCCTCCCAAAAATCAATACCCGCGGAAAAATTCCGAGCATTACATGGCAAGCAACGCCCATACAACGCAAAAAAGAGAAGGCGGCGGAATGATGTTGAGCCAAGGCTCAAATGATGTTGCGTGCGTTGCACGCAAATGATGTTGTGCCTTGCGGCACAAATGAAAAAATCCAAGCCGATTGGCTTGGATTTTTTGGCAGGGGCAGAAGGACTTGAACCCACGACACCCAGTTTTGGAGACTGGTGTTCTACCGACTGAACTATACCCCTATGTCTTGCGACTACAGTATTATACCACGCCATTTCGGGAATTGCAAGAGCTTTTTGAAAAAAATTTATAATATCTCGCCTTTTTGGACAGAATTTTATTACCTTACCCCTTGAAAAGCTATATTTTTAATGCTATAATACTATAAATAGCATTTTTAACCAACTAAAAAGGAATTGCAATTATGAAACACATCGACATCGCAGAGCTGCTTCGCGCTCCCGAAACATATTATGACAAAGAGGTCACCGTTTGCGGCTGGGTCCGCAATCTCCGTGACTCCAGCAACGTGCGCTTCCTCGCCGTCAACGACGGTACCGCGCTTTCCCCCATTCAGATCGTTATCGACAAGGCTCAGCTTTCCCCCGAAAGCTATGAGAATGTAAACGCTGTCGGCTGCTCTGTAAAGGTAGTCGGTAAGGCGGTAATTCCCGGCGGCGGTAAGGAGAAGATCGAGATTCTGGCGACCGATGTCGTCCTTCTCGGTGCTTGTCCTTCCGACGAGTACCCCATTCAGCCCAAGCGTCACACCATGGAGTTCCTCCGCACGCTTCCGCACCTTCGCGTCCGCACCAACATTTTCAATGCTATGCTTCGCGTTCGTTCCGAGCTTGCCGCGGCTATCCACGAGTATTTCCAGAGCCACAACTATGTATACATCAACACTCCCATCCTCACCGGCAGTGACTGCGAGGGCGCGGGCGAGGTATTCCGCGTAACCACACAGCCCTGGGACGCTCAGTACAAGAGCGCTGAGGAGTATTTTGCAGACGACTTCTTCTCCCGCAAGGCAGGACTTACCGTTTCGGGTCAGCTTGAGGGCGAGGTTGCCGCAATGGCAATGGGTAAGATCTACACCTTCGGCCCCACCTTCCGCGCAGAGTATTCCTTCACCGCACGCCATGCCGCAGAGTTCTGGCAGGTAGAGCCCGAGGTAGCGTTCGCCGAGCTTGACGACATTATCGAGATCGCCGAGGAAATGATCAAGTTCATTATCGGCAGAGTTATGGACAGATGCAAGAGCGAGATCGAGTTCTTCGACAAATTCGTTCAGAAGGGACTCATTCAGAAGCTTGAGGGCGTTGTAAACAACAAGTTCGCAGTTGTTGACTACACCGACGCTATCGAGATGCTGAAGAAGTCGGGCAAGAAGTTCAATTATCCCGTAGAGTGGGGACTTGACCTCCAGACCGAGCACGAAAGATATATCGCAGAGGAGATCTGCGGACGTCCCGTATTTATCACCAACTATCCCAAGCACATCAAGTCCTTCTATATGAAGCAGAATGCCGACGGCAAGACCGTTGCCGCAACCGACCTCCTCGTTCCGGGTGTCGGAGAGATCATCGGCTGCTCCTACCGAGAGGCAGATTACGACAAGCTCCTCCAGGCTATGAAGGATCGCAATATGAACCTCGACGACTACACTCACTATATGGATCTCCGCCGCTTCGGCAGCGTTCCTCACAGTGGCTTCGGTCTCGGACTCGAAAGAATTCTTATGTATATCACCGGTATCGACAACATCCGCGACGTAACTCTCTATCCGAGATGCGCGAAGGATCTGAAGTAATATAGAAATTTATGAGGGGGCGCTTTTTTGAAAAAGCGCCCCCTCAAACTCCCCCGCAAAAACTTTTCACCCAAATGGATTTATTGTTTTATCTGACGCCCGATTTTAAAGAGGAAAAAGAAAGCACAGCGCACGCGCTGTGTTTTTGTTATATAATGTGGCGTTCATCCTTCACGATGAGACTTAAGACATCACCAATCATGTAGCGCCGGGGACCCCTTCCCCGGCTTTTGCCAGCAATGAAATATGGCTTACTATGTAGAGAGTTAAATTTTTTGCCGCAGCAAGCCGCGCTAGTCGCATATAATGTCATCAATAC
>JAGBZZ010000046.1 GCA_017652965.1 Clostridia bacterium
AAGCCTGCCGTATTTCAGCTCGGCCGCCTTGGCAAGGTCATATTCATTCTGGGCGCGCTCGATGGCGGCACCCGTCTCCTCGATCTCCTCGCGCAGGCGGCGCAGGCGCTCGATCCCGTTTTTCTCGTTTTCCCAGCGTGCCTTCATCCCGCCAAAGCGCTCGCGCAGGTCGGCAAGCTCACTGCGGATCTCCTCAAGATGCGCGCGGGAAAGGGCATCCTCCTCGCGCACAAGGGCGGCCTCCTCGATCTCGTTTTGCATGATGCGCCGCGCCACCTCGTCCATTTCGGAGGGCATCGAGTCCATCTCGGTGCGGATCAGGGCGCACGCCTCGTCCACAAGGTCAATGGCCTTGTCGGGCAAAAAGCGGTCGGCAATATAGCGGTTGGAAAGGGTGGCCGCCGCGATCAGTGCGCCATCGTGGATCTTGACCCCGTGGTAGATCTCGTAGCGCTCCTTCAGCCCACGCAGGATCGAGACGGTGTCCTCCACGGTCGGCTCGGGGACGTTGACAGGCTGAAAGCGCCGCTCCAGCGCCGCATCCTTTTCGATGTATTTGCGGTATTCGTCCAGGGTGGTCGCACCGATGCAGTGAAGTTCCCCCCGCGCCAGCATAGGCTTTAAAAGGTTGCCGGCATCCATGGCGCCCTCGCCCTTGCCCGCCCCCACGATGGTGTGCAGCTCGTCAATAAAGAGGATGATCCCACCCTCCGAGGCCTTGACCTCCTCAAGGATCGCCTTCAGGCGCTCCTCAAACTCGCCGCGGTATTTCGCCCCGGCGACAAGCGCCCCCATGTCAAGCGAAAAGAGCTTGCGCTCACGAAGCCCCTCCGGCACGTCACCGCGGGCAATGCGCAGGGCAAGCCCCTCGGCAATGGCAGTTTTACCGACCCCCGGCTCACCGATGAGACAGGGGTTGTTTTTCGTTTTGCGGGAGAGAATGCGGATCACCGTGCGGATCTCCTCATCCCGCCCGATGACCGGGTCAAGCTTCTGCTCACGCGCCAGGGCGACAAGCTCGCGCCCGTATTTCTTCAGGATGTCGTAGGTCTCCTCGGGGCTATCCCCGGTGACGGTGCGCGTGCCGCGCGCCTCGCGCAGGACGGTGAGAAAGCCCTCGCGCGTAACCCCCGCCTCCCGCAGGATCCTGCCCGTGGCGGCATCCCCCTTGGCAAAGAGGGCAAGCATCAGATGCTCGACCGATACAAGCTCGTCCTTCATGCGTCCGGCCTCGGCCGCCGCCTCATGCAGGACGGCCTCGGTGGCGCGGGAGGAATAGACCTCGTCGGCGCGCGAGCCGGATACGTGCGGCAGGGCAGAGACGGCCTGCTTGGCCGCCGCGTGCATATCGGCGGGCGAGCGCCCAAGGCGGGAAAGGAGCGAGGCGGTCAGCCCCTCGCCGTCCTCAAGGAGTGCACAAAGCAGGTGGATCGGCTCCATCTGCGGGTTGCCCGCCTCCAGCGCCAGCTCTCGGGCGGCAGAGATGGCCGCCAGGCTTTTTTTCGTATAGGATATATCCTTCATTATGCGGTACCTCGCTTTCATTGGTGTGGGGGATAAGACCCCCATTCTTACACCCTAAGAATACCGCAATGATATGAACAAACTGTGTCTAAACCGTGTCAAAATCGTAAATTGTTAGCACTCTATACATTCAAGTGCTAAAAAGGTGTGGTGTTTTTCCCGTTTTACCCTCTGTTTTGGCAGATGGGAGTGCCATCTTGCCAATCCCGCTTTTTCGCCCCTTTGCACTCCGGAATGCCACATCGGGGGGCGGCCTCTTGCTTTTTGTCAAAAAAAGGTTGACAAGCGAATGGGAAAGTGTTACTATGTGGTCAACGGGGGCATGGCGCGCACGGATGCTGCCTCCTCCAAACATCTTTTGAGAGGATCTACATTATGAAACGCATTTCCGCTCTTTCTCTGATCGCTATCCTGATGGCGGTGACGATGCTGCTTAGCTCCTGTAGCTTCGGTGGCGTCGGAACTCTGAAAATAAGAGAGGTGCTTGATACAAGAACTGTCTATGATGGCTACGTGGCGCCAACGTCGGGCACTGCGGTGGCCGAGCTTTCCGACCTTTCCATGAAAAACTATGTGGGCGACCTTGTCTATCTTAGAAATAGCAACGATGGGTATACCCGTCATGTGGTCTACAATTTGTCTACCAATACCGTTGTCCTTGATGTAACCGGGAACGCGACCACCGAGTATTCGATCTCGCTGGGTGCCCTCTATGAGACCACCGGCATTGCTATCGGCTTTTTTACTGTGTCAAAGGGCATGAAGTCTGAGGGGACAACGGTTTACACAACCAATCTTTATAGTGGGGATGGCTCGGTCATTGCCACCTCTGAGGGGAAAAAGAGTGCCGCGGTAGAGGCAGACCTTCTTCTTTTTCACGATGCGCTGTATGGCATTCGGGAAGGTCAGATCGTCAAGCTGCGCGATCACTCGCCCCTTGCTGCGTTCCCGGAGCTTGCGCGCGTCGGCGATTATTACTATGCCGTCGGTAAAGGCGAGTATGCGTACAACGTGTACGATCTTCAGTTGAACCTGACCGCCTCTGTCGTCCTCCCTTCGTATGCCGGGGATGTGGCCGAGCCCTTCTTTTTCGAACGCCTGAACGGTGAGCTTTTGTATCAGTATTTGATCCGCCTCCCCGACGGTGCCACCGACTACGATGCTCTCGTCCAGGATTACGGCGATGTTTTCCCTGTCAAGATCGTGACCGAGCGTGTCAATCTCAAGAATGGTAAGGTCAGGGCTGAGGATACCGAGTATTATTTCTCGTACGGCATCCGTCTCGGGGCTGTAAACGGAATCAAGAAGAATGCTGTTGCCGGTTGCATTGAGGCCATTGCTATTGAGAATGGCATGATCGACATTAACCTTGATGCGGGGTTAAGAACCCCCCTGTTCGTGGGTAAAGATGGCGATCTGAAGGAGGTTGCCGAGGTTGAGGGTGAGCGCGTGTTCAGAATCAGCTATGCGGCCGACGATCGCTGGGTCGTTTATACCGTTAGTAGACGGATGTACCTTCTGAATGCCAGGGGTAAGATCCTTGGCGAGGTCACTAACGCTTCCTATATAAAGAGCCCCTACATTATCTGCGACGGCAGGATATATGACATGGATCTCAACGTCCTTCTCGATTACAGCGCGAAGGGGCTCTTCTATGAGAGTGCTTATGGCATTACCCTCACCTTTAGAAACGGGGATGACGAGCTCTTGACCTGGAACGGTTCGGGTGATCCTTCCGTGCTTGTGCCGAATAATGTCGAGCCCTTCTCGCTTCTGACCACTGCCGACTGGGGCCTCATCCTCAAAAACTCGGAGACTAAAAAGTGTATCGCCTATACTTGGACCGGCACACAGCTCTTCGAAACTTCGGCAGAAGGGAATCCGTACTTTGCTACCGATGTTACGACCGATGAGGCCATTCTTATAAGAAAGACCTCAAACGGCAATACCACGTACTTCCGACTTGCTAAGTAAGAAGCGAGCGAAGAGACCGCCCCCTTTGCGGGGCGGCCTCTTGCTTTTTGTCGGGAAATGTGATATAATGAAGAAAAATGATATCGAGGGTACTATGGCAATTCCTATTCTTTTGTTTGTTGTGGGGCTTGTCCTTCTGGTGAAGGGCGGCGATTGGTTTGTGGACGGTGCGGGCGGCATTGCGTACCGCTTTCACCTGCCCGAGGTCCTGATCGGGGCGACGGTCGTTTCGATCGGTACCACCCTGCCCGAGGTGATGGTTTCGGCGACCTCGGCCATTTCGGGGCACGGGGAGATCGCCTATGGCAACGCCATCGGGTCTATCATCTGCAATACCGCCTTGATCGCCGCGCTTTCGGTGGCGATCCATCCCGGGCGCGTGGAGCGGCGCGCCGTGGCACTGCCGGTCATCTTCTTCTTCGGTGCGGCGGTGATCTACAGCGCCGTGGCTTACGTGAGCGGAGAATTCTCCCGCCTCGTTGGCATTGTTCTGCTTCTTTTGTTCCTTGCCTATATGGTGATCTCGGTGAAGAATGCCCTTGGTAGCCTGCCGAAGGAGGCGCCCGTCACGGCTGAGCCTGCCGCAAACGACCCCGCCCCCTCTCCGCTTTGGAAGGATCTGCTTTTCCTGGTTCTCGGGGCGGCGCTGATCGCCTTTGGGGCCGATCTTCTGGTGGATAACGGCACCCTCATTGCCGCGTGGCTTGGCGTGCCCGAGGCGGTCATTGCCCTCACCTTTGTGGCGCTGGGCACCTCACTGCCCGAGCTTGTCACGGCGATCACCGCCCTGGCCAAGGGGCACGGCGCCCTTTCTCTTGGCAACGTGATCGGCGCTAACCTCTTTAACCTTGTGCTGGTCAGCGGGGTGGCCACCGTGCTTTCCCCCTTCCGGGTGCCGGGCGGCAAAACGCTTGGCGGGATCAGCACCTCGCTCCTCATTGACATCCCCGTGATGCTTTCGGTGATGCTGTTGCTGTGTCTGCCCGCCCTTCTGCGCGGCAAGCTTTCGCGCTGGCAGGGCATCCTTCTGCTTGCGATATATGCGGCGTTTTGCGCCGTGCAATTCGTCCTGTAACATAGTAAAAAGGACGGGGAGCCCTGACGGCTCCTCGCCCTTTTTTGTTTTGGATTACTTCTGCAGCACCTTCAGAATCTCCTTCAGAAGATCCTCGGTGGTGGGGTTGGCGGCACGGTCGGCGGCGGCCTTCTCGGCGGCCTCGGCAGCGGCCTTGGCGGCGGCTTCATCGGCGGCCTGCTTCTTGGCGGCGTAGTAGGCGGTAACGGCGGCCTTGTCCGAAAGGCGGATGCCCTCCTTGCGCATGGCCTTGCGGTCTGCCTTAGCGGGGACGCCGGCCATCATCTTTTCGGAGAACTCGCGGTGCTCAGAGCGGAAGTGGTTGATGACCTTCACGATCGAGAAGAGGACAAAAGCGATGATAAAGAAGTTGATGATCGCATTGATAAACGAGCCCCAGTCGATGTAGATCGAGTTGGTAAGATCCAGGCTACCGTCCTCAAGATACACACCGCGCAGGACGGTGTAAAGCTCGCTCAGCGAATCGGCACCGAAGATCAGTGCCATGACCCAGTTGATCAGCGGCTTTAAGATGAAGTTGGAAAGCCCGTTGACGATCGCGGTGAAGGCACTACCGACGATAACACCGACGGCCATGTCAACCACGTTGCCGCGGGTGATGAATTTGCGGAATTCTTCAAAGAATTTTTTCATGATATGAACCCTCCTTTTTTGTGATGTAATCATTATAGCACTGTGTCCTTGGCTTGTCAAGACGCTTTCAAAAGGATGTGACGGCGGCTTGGTTTTTTTGTGAAATCGCTTGAAATAAAGGGGGAAATATGCTATTATGAAGAAAAAAGGAAAAAGGAGACCCTTCTATGGATACCATTAAGATTGCCGATAAAAAGAACTGCCTTATGATCGCCCATCGCGGCGTCTCGGGCATTGAGCGCGAGAACACCGCCGCCGCCTTTATTGCGGCCGGTAACCGCTCTTACTTTGGAATTGAGACAGACGTCCACGTGACCAAGGACGGGAAGTACGTCATCCACCACGATAACAGCTTAAAGCGGGTTTCGGGTGTGGATATCCCGGTAGAGGAGGCTACCCTTTCCGAGCTGCGCGAGGTTCCGCTTTACGACGCCCCCGGCGGTAGCCGCACCGATATCCGCGTGCCCACCCTTGCCGATTATATCACCATCTGCCGCCGTTATGACAAGGTTGCGGTGCTGGAGCTGAAGGGGCTTATCGCGCCCGAGCATATTACCGGCATTCTCGGCGTTGTCAAGGAGTACGGCTGGCTTGAAAAGACCATCTTCATCAGCTTCTCGCATGAGAACCTTTTGGAGTTGAGACGCCAGGTCCCCACCGCAAACGCCCAGTACCTGGCCTCGAATAATAAGGACCCTGAGTGGATCTTTAGTTTCGCCATTGAGAACAAGATCGACCTGGATATCTACCATCCCGCCCTCACCCCCGAGATCGTCAAGCGCATCCACGATGCGGGCATCAAGCTCAACTGCTGGACGGTGGACGATCCGGCCGCGGCCGCCCGCCTTATCGAGATGGGCGTTGACTTCATCACCACGAACATTCTGGAATAATGAAGGTCGCCGAGATTATTGCGTGGCTGGAGGCGTGGAGCCCCATCGAGCGTGAAAATCGCTCGGATGCCCTGCTATACGGAGACCCCGACAGGGAAGTGCAGACGCTGGCCGTCTCTCTTCTGGCCACGCCGCGCGTCCTGCAGGCCGCCAAGGCGGCGGGTGCTTCGATGCTTCTGGTGCATGAGCCGGTTCTGCATAGCGGGGTGATCCCTGCCGATGACCCCGTGATGGCGCAAAAGCGCGCCATGATCGAGGAGCTTGATATTCCGATCTACCGTTTCCATGACCATGCGCATTTCACCCCCTTTGACAAGATCAACTGCGGGGTCCTGCGCCGCCTTGGCTGGGAGGGGGAGTTTGACGGCGGTAAGCGTTTTACCTTTGCCCGCCCGACCCCGATCGCCGAGGTGATAGACACGGTCCGCCGTGCGCTTTCCCTGCGGCATCTGCGCTATATCGGCCCGCCCTCGCTGACTGTGCGCCGTGTGGCGACCCTGTTTGGCGCGTGGGGCGAGCGGAATATCTACGATGCCCTGCTTTGCGAGGACGTGGATCTTGTGCTGGCGGGCGAGGCCTGCGAATGGAGCCTTTGCGAGCATGCGCGGGACGCTGTGGAGCTTGGCCGCCCGCGTGGGCTTTTGCTGATGGGGCATATGGGCTCGGAGAGCGCGGGGATGCTGTACATCGCCGATGCGCTGGCCGCGGCACATCCCGCCCTTTCCCTTGTTCGTCTTGAATGCGGGGAGACCTTCAGTCCTCTTCCCGAGATCTGCCGTCCCTGACGGTGCATAAGGAGAACGCCATGGAAAAGCGCTATGACTTCCGAAAAAAGATGTGTGAGGTGCATGCCAAGGGCATCACCGATCCTGCCGTTTACACGGCCTACGAGGGGTTGGATATCACCGACGGGTTCGTGATCCGCCTGCCGAAGGATGCCGAGCCTGTCGTGATCCACGCCGCCCATGACCTTGCCGACTATTTTCTTGTCTCGCACGGTATATCGGTTACGGTGGCCGATGGTGCGCCGACGGGTGGCCGCGAGATCCTGCTTGCCACCTCGGCCGATATGCCCGAGAAGGCCCCCACGGGAAAAGAGGGGCGCGCCTACCGCATCGAGGTTGCGGAGGGGGTGCTTGTCACTGCCAACAGTGGGGCGGGTCTTTTTGCCGCTACGGTGCATCTTGAGGAGATCATGAACGAGCGTAAGGGCCCCCGCCTGCCGCTTGGCATCATTGACCGCCGCCCGCTCTTCTCCCCCCGTATGATCCACTCGGGCTATGAGCTTGACGAGTTCCCCGAGGTCTACCTCAACCGCGTGGCGCACGACGGCTTTGACACCCTTCTCGTCTTCGTCAAGGGTGCGTGGCAGTCGGCGCACGGCAGGTGTGATTTCAACGCGCTGATCGAAATGGCCGAGCGCTATGGCCTTGGCGTGTATGCCTACAGCTATATCGTCAGCGAAAAACACCCGGATGACGAGGGGGCAGAGGAGTACTACGAATCCACCTACGGTCGGCTGTTCCGTGAGCATCCCGGCTTCCGCGGGGTGATCTTTGTCGGGGAATCCTGCGAGTTTCCGTCGCGCGACCCCCGTGCCTACAACCACCTCTTCCGCAACCATCCGAAGGATCAGCCGATGGAGAAGTTCTTCTCCCGCAATTTCCCGGTCTCCGACTATCCCGAGTGGCTGGCGCTGATGAAGCGCGTGATCTACCGTTACCGCCCGGATGCCGATATCGTCTTCTGGAGCTATAACTGGGGTAGCCGCCCGGCCGAGGAGCGTGTCGCGCTGATCGACATCCTCCCGACCGACGTCTCACTTCAAGCGACCTTTGAGATGTACGAGGATATCCCCGCGCCCGCAGGGATCCGCGAATACACCAGTGACTATTCGATCACCATTCCCGGCCCGGGCCGGTACTTCCTCTCGGAGGCTGAGGCGGCCGCCCGCCGCGGCCTTCGCCTTTACACCATGTCGAACACGGGCGGCAGAACCTGGGACGTCGGTGTTTCGCCGTATATGCCTACCCCCGAGATCTGGGGTGAGCGCTTTGACAGAATTCGCGAGTGCCACGACCGCTACGGCCTTTCGGGGCTGATGGAGAGCCACCACTACGGCTACACCCCCTCGTTTATCACCGAGCTTGCCAAGGAGATGGGCTGGGAGCCCCGCCGCGACTTCCGCGAGCATCTCGAAGCCATCGCCATTCGTGATTACGGTAAAGAAAACCTTACAAAGGTGCTGAAAGCGTGGCACCACGCCTCCGAGGCGGCACGTCACAATATGCCGACGGTGCAGGATCAGTACGGCCCGCTTCGCGTGGGGCCCTCCTATCCGCTTGTGGCGAAGACGCGCTGGATCCACGAGTCCGAGCCGGGGACTCACTTCGGCGGTGGGCGGATCACCTACACAAGCTACGGCCAGCATCACGGCTTCCCCGGCTCGCGTTGCCTTGAGGATTTCCGCCGTATGCACTATGAGATCCTGGAGTTCACCAAAATGAAGGAGGAGAACGACAAGGCTGCCGCCCTCTTCCGTGAGGTGACCGAGAGCCTTTCGGGCCCTGCCCGCGAGGAGGCCGCCCGCATGACGGCCCACCTTTACTTCATGGCGCGCACCGCCGAGACCACCGTCAACGTCAAGCGCTGGTCGCTTCTCCGACACTGCGTGGAGGAAATGGCAGGGATCGAGCGCCCGGCCATCACGGTGAACCCCGCATGGCCCGCCATCGCCGAGGATCTGTACGGCACGGCCGACCTTACCCCCGAGACCATCCTTGCCCTTTGTACGCAGATCGCCGCCGAGGAATGCGAAAACGCCCGCGCGGCTATCCCCGCCGTCCGCTATGACTCCCGCCTTGGCTATGAGCCCAGCATGGAATATATCGGGGATGAGCCCCATATCCTTTGGAAGCTGGAATGTACCGAAAGGGCGGTTGAGGAGCTTGCCGAGATGCTGGCGGGGCTTGCCGGATAAGCCCGCGTAGAAAGGAGTATAGCATGGAGCCTAAGGATTATACCGTAGCACGCACGGAGGGCGAGTATGCCTATCTGCGTGAGGATAGCACGGGTGAGGAGATCTTTGTTGCCCTGGCACTTTTGCCGCCGGGGGTGGAGGTGGGAAGCCGCCTGCACTATGAGATGCTGTCCTTCACCCTTATCGACGGCACGGCATAGTAGGGCATAATCGCAAAGAAAAAGGGGTATTGTGTTTAGCGTGATGTCCTTAGCGGAGAATTATCAGGCACAAGATTTCGGCAGAGATTGTTTCTCTGCTGGTTTGTGTTATAATGGAACGGGTAATGAAAATGGACGAACTGAAAAATCGAAAGACTACTCGTTTGAAAGGTGCAGACTATAATCGAAATCAAGCCGTGTTTCTCACGATATGCACAAAAGAGAGAAAGTGTATCCTCTCTCGCGTTGTAGGGACCGGCGTCCTCGACGGTCCGCAAATCGAATTGACAAAATACGGACAAATCGCTGATAAATACATCAATCAATTGAATGATTTTTACGACGACCTATCCGTCGAAAATTACGTAATTATGCCAAACCATATTCATATTATGCTATGGGTAAAAGGTGCGGAAAACGGACCGTCGAGGACG
>JAGBZZ010000047.1 GCA_017652965.1 Clostridia bacterium
CCTAATGTGTTGGGTGTAAACTTGTACTGATTCTTAAGTGTGTAGTAAGGAACGTTTGCAGTCTTACCAACTGCCGATGCCGACATGCAGGATCTTGATGACCTGCAGGAGCGTGCCTTTGCCGCACGCCATGCCGAAAAGGAGGTAAGCGAGGCGCAGGAAACCGCCGCCGCCCTGCACACCGAGATCATCGCCGCGCTCAGCCTGTACCGCGACCTGCCGAAGGCGGATGACCTCTCTGTCCCCGTCTCTGCACTCAAGGAGCTTTGCGCACGCCATCGTGCCGCCGAGGACGCACTTTCCGAAAAACGGCGCGCGCTTTCCCACCTGCCAGCGTCAAAGACCGACGAGGCGGCACAGCCCTCCCCGCATGCATCATGGAAGGTCGAGATCGAGGCGGCCGAGGCCACCCGGCAGGACCTGACGGCCGAGGTAGCCGTCCACCGCCAGAAGGAGGAGGATCGGCGCAAAGCCGCCGACGGCCTGTGTGCGCTCCTTGACCGCAGGGAGGCACTGCTTTCTGAGATCGCCGAGCATGAGGCACGGCTTTCCATCCTGGATCACACGGCACGCTTCTTAGAGGAGGCACGTGCGGCATATGAGGAAAGATACCTTGGCGGGATCCGCCGCCATATCGGCACCTATACCCGCCGCCTTTTGCAGGAGACGGCCGGGGAGGCACAGATCGACCTTGACCTCCGGCTTTCCTTTTTGCAGGACGGCGAGGCACACGGTGCTTATTATCTCAGCACCGGCCTGCGTGCCATCACCGACGTTTGCCTGCGCCTTGCCCTGACCGATGCCCTCTACCCGGAGGCACCGCCCCCCCTTATCCTGGACGACCCCTTTGTGGCGCTGGATGAGGAAAACCTTGCTACCGCCCTCTCGCTTCTGCACGAGCTTTCCACCGATCGGCAGATCCTGTATCTTACCTGCCACCCGTCGAGAAGCACGACGTCCTGAAGCCTTGGGTGTACAAGGATATTCCATAAAAAAGAGAGAACAGCGCGGCCATGCCGTTCTGTTCTCTTTTCCTTTTACTCTATAGGCTCGAAAAGAATTTTGCCCTGTGCCACGTCGGCCTCACGCACAATAATGCCAACACGGTCCCCCACCGCTATGACGGCACCCTGTGCGCGGAGCGTGTGGGTCGCTTCCTCATAGGTATACTCCGCGGGAAGCAGGGAAAGCGGCACAAGCCCCTCGCAGGTATTGTCAAGCTCCACGTAGTACCCGTGCGGAGTCACCGAGCTGACAAGCCCCTCGTACCTCTCACCGATATGCTTTTGCATATAGACGGTTTTATACAGTGCCTCTATGCGCCGTTCGGCCGTCAGGGCGCGCACCTCCCCTGCCGTGGCGGCATCGGCCGCACGCCGCGCGGCGGCACGGTATTTCCCGGGGGCGGCGCCGTCAAGCAGGACAGCCTTCAGGATACGGTGGGTCACAAGGTCGGAAAGACGACGGATGGGCGAGGTGAAATGACAGTAGAGAGAAAGCGACAGCCCGAAATGCGGCGAGGGGGTTGCCTCATAGCGCGCCTTGGCCATCGCCCGCAGGACATGGTAGGACACGGGTGTCAGAAGCCCCCGCTCGCCCGCCGTGACAAGCAAGCGGGAGATGGCGGCGGCACTCGGCTTTTCGCCACCGCGCCACGGCAGGGGGAGGGCGAGAGCCGAAAGATAGGTGCAAAGCTCTCCGTATTTTTCGGCAGGGGGTGGCTCATGGATCCGGTATACGCAAGGGATCCCTCTCTCATGCAAAAGCTCGGCCACGGCACGGTTGGCCGTCAGCATAAAGGCCTCAATAAGCCGTTCGGCCTCTCCCCGCTCGGCACGGGTGACGTCGGTCGGATCCCCCTCCTTTGAAAGTGTAATGACCGCCTCAGCCGTTTCCAGCTCCGGCACGCCGCGGCGGCGATCGCGCGCGGCAAGGATCTCATAGAGGGCGCGCATCTTCATAAGCGGCTCGTAAAGCGGGCGGTATTTTTTGTACCAGACAGACTCCTTTCCGTGCAGGAAAAGATCGTTGACCTCACTGTATACCCCGCGCAGCTTGCTTTCTATCACACTGCGATAGACCCTTGTACGCAGGATGTTTCCCTCGCCGTCCAGCGTCATCTCGGCCGTCAGTGCAAGCTTTTCCTCCCCCGCATTCAAGGAGCAGGCACCGTTGGAAAGCGCCTCGGGCAGCATCGGGACGACACGGTCGGCAAAATAGAGGCTTGTGCCGCGCTCATGGGCGGTGGCATCCAAAAGGCTGAAGGGGCGCACGTAATGCGATACGTCAGCAATATGCACCGAAAGGACGTAGCCCGTCCCCGCACGGCGGATCGAGACGGCATCGTCAAGATCCTTTGCCCCCGCCCCGTCAATGGTCAGGACGCTTTCACGCACGCGGCGGCGCCCCTCGGTGGCAAGGGGGGCAAGGGCTACCCTGTCTGCCTCGGCCACCGCAGCGTCCGAAAAGGCGGTGGGCACGGCGCAATCCGAAAGGATAGCAGCATAGTTGGCCGCACGCGTTTTGGCAGAGCCGAAGGAGCGCACAAAGATCGCCTCCCCCTCACGGGCGGTAAGGCGTGCCTCGATCTTATCCCCGGGGCGCATGCGCGCGTGCTGTGACAGCAAAAAGGGAGGCATACGGGGAGAGTCGGGCAGTAATAAGAGCCGCCCCATCGGGCGCAGGTCGATCTCCGCATCCCGCACCACCGTCCCAATAACGCTATGGTTAGAACGGTTTAAAACGGCAAGAACCGCTCCCTCCGGCCGCTCGTCATCCCGGTATACGGCGATGCGCACGGTGTCACCGTCCAAGGCACCCATGGTGCGATGGGCAGGAATAAAAACGTCGGCACCGCCCTCCTCACGCGCGACAAAGCCAAAGCCGCGCCGCGTGCCCATAAAGCGGCCGCACTCCTCGGGCGCACGGACGGCGCCGCCCTCACGGGGGCGGGGGGGATGCACGGCATGCGGCAAGCGGCGGCCGCGCACCGTGGCCCTACCCTTGCCGTTTTTCTTGAAATCATGTTTTTTCTTCATACAGTTATTTTTAACGAAAGGTACTCCTCAATACGTACTACTGCGACAAAAGAGGCGCGCAGGAAAGAAAGAAGCCCTCCGTGTCGGGAGGGCTTTCATTCTTACAGAAGATTCTTGACGATCTCCGCAAGCGCGGTGGGAACGGCAGGCGAATCGTTACCGGGATCGTAGCTAAGGTCGGGCTGGATAATGTAAACCACAAGAACCAGAACACCGAACACGATAGCCATGATCGTTGTGAAGCGCGAGAGGCGACGGTCACGCTGCATGCTCTTTTCCTTCCCGTAGAAGGTCTCGGCACCGCCCACGATGGTACCGGAAAGACCGCCCTTGGACTTGCCCTGCTGCAGAAGCACGGCAACGATCACACAAAGGCCGCTCAAGGTCAAAAGACCAATCAATACGTAATTAAGGATCTCCATAACAAAAAACTCCCTTCTATTTTCGGCAGACACTGCCCGCTTATTATACAATCGCGGTTTAGTATAACACATTTCGAAGCAAATTGCAATAGCTTTCCCAAAAAAATATTTCAGAAAAAAGATTCCTTGCTTTAAATTTCCACGAAAAAGGGGGAAAGCGCCGTGCTTGCCACGGCATCCGCGACCTTAAGAGAATAGTTACGCGCCACCGCCAGGCGCCGCCCGATCGCAAGAAGCGTCTCGCGCGGGGGCAAGGGCAGGTCGGCAAGGGCGGCCGCATTGACCTGGCGATAGCTTCCCGTCAGATCACAGTACCGCTCATAGTACGAGGAGGAAAGCACCGCGCAAAGGCCGGAGGCGAGATCGGCCTCCATCTCTCCGTCTATCCCCTCGATCACATTCAGCTTATTGGCGGTGGAGATGCGCTTGTCATGCGGCAGCTGTCCCGAGAAGTAGACCCCTGCCACAAGGTGGCGCCCGTCAGCACGCGAGGGCACACGCTTGACCAGCACCATGGTGTGGTTGGCCCCGGCTAAGGAGGGGATGCGCGGCACGATATACGGCTTCTCCCGTCCGCGGGGTGGGAAATGCATCTGTCCGTCCGAAAGGCCGGCCGGATGCAAAAGCGGGATCGCCCCGTCCACCTGGTCACGCCGCATGCACTCGGGATATCTTGTCTCGATGCAAAGGCCGGTGCGCACGCAAAGGCCAAGGTCGGAAAGGCGACAGGGGAAGGCGTTCATCGCGCGGACAAGCGCAATGTCGGAGCGCGTTTTTGTAAGCAAAACTTTATATTCCGACGAAAAAACCGCAACAGGGTACGGGATAGGAGGCAGCTCCTCACAAACGCCGTCCTTAGCCACACGGATGCGAAGCGCCTCCGGCTCTTCCCCGTATCGGAAAAGACAGAGCATAGTCTTATCCCGTCTTTCCCCGCGGCTGCCAACGTCCAGCGTCAGCGAAACGAGGGGTGCACGGGCAAAGAGACGACTGCGCAGGGGGGCGGCATTGACACTGTCTGCAAACGACAGCGGCAGGATCGCCACCATGTGGCCGTCCTCGGAAAGGCGGGCAGCGGCCGCCTCGGCAAAGAGGAAGGCAAGATCGGTCCCGCGCGGGAGAATGCGACTGCAAAAGGCCTCGGCAGGGGATCCCTCGGCAGGGACGCCGACAGGCGGAGACAGGAGAACAAGGTCATACCGCGCCCCCGTGCCGCGCGGGGCGGCAAGCCCCACGGCATCCGCAAGGAAATCCTCCTCGTGGATACACACGGAAAGCTTTACCCCGTAATCGTGGCGGGCGCGCTTGCGGATCCTTTCCAGAATATCGGCAAGGGTAGGGATCATACGCGGGTCATTTTCATAAGCATCAAGCAGGATGCGGCGCACCCCGCCCGCCTTACAAAGCGTTTCAATGGCGGCCGCAGACAAAATGCCCGTCCCCGCCCCTGCATCCAGGATCCGCACCTCCTCATGGCAAGGCACGGGCAGAATGGCGGCGACCTCCTCGGCGGCGGCGCGCGGGGTGAAATAACGGCCAAGGCGAATGCCGGATTCCGCCACCGTACGGCGGATCAGCTTATTGGTATGGCGCAAAGCAAGTGCCAGCACGGTATCTCCCCCTTTTTCACGTTTTTTTCTATTTTATCACAGTTTCGGACACAAATCAAGCCGCTTTGCCCGACTTCTGCATTTTTTCTTTTTTCGGTGTTGATTCTCGCGCGCGGGTGTGTTATAATAGAATTACTTTTGCATTTAGGAAGGAGGCGCGGTATGTCTTCCACTCTTCGCGTTCTGCACGCCGCCAACATTCTTCTCGGCAATACGTATACCGGGCTTGCCCCGGATCTGTGCCGGGAGCGGTATTTTAAATTCCCCGAGGTCTTCGATTCGCTTTTTGCTTATATCGAGAAGGAGCAGATCGACCTTGTGCTGTTCTCGGGCAATCTCTGCAGCCGCTATCTGACAAGCAGCGATGCCGCCCATCTCCTGAAGAAGCTCAAGGACTCCTCCTGCCGCTTTGTCATTGCCCCCGGCGACCAGGATTCCTACGCGAACGACTCCTTCTACGCCTCCGGCCGCCTGCCCACCAACGTATCCGTCTTCACCGGTGAGCAGAGCGAAAGGATCGATTTTGACGATCTTGGCGTCTCGGTGTACGGCTGGGCGATCCTCAGTCAGCGGATAAAGATCTCGCCCCTGGCGGGCAGCTCGGTCGCCGACCCCGACCGCATCAATCTTATCGTCGGCTCCTGCAATATGGAGGAAAATTCGCTCTATGCCCACGTCACGGTGTCGGATCTTATCAACTTTGGCGCCGATTACGCCGCCCTTGCCCACGGTGCCGCCACCGAAATGCGGGTAGCGGGGCGCACGCACTATTGCCACGCGGGCTTTCTGGAGGGGCGCAATTTTGAAGAGACGGGCATCGGCGGTGTCTGGCGGATCGATATCGACAGGGAGGATGACGGGACACGCCGGGTGAGAACAAGCTTTGTGCCGCTTTCCCGCCATCGCTACGAGGTCATCACGCTGGATATCACGGGTGTGACGGATATGAGCGAGGTGACCGAGCGGACGGCCGCCGCGATTGCCGAACGCGGATACGGCGAGGAGACCTCGCTTCGCGTGATCCTGGAGGGCGAGCTTCCCCCCACGGCCATCCTGCGCCACCGCCCCGAGGAGGGCAACTCCTTTGCGCTTTACAGCATCGAATTTGTTGACCGCACCCTGCCTACCCTGAACACCGAGCTTTTAGAGCGGGATATGTCGGTGCGCGGCGAATTGTACCGCACCCTGCTTTCCCGTCTCAGCTCTCCGAATCTTGACGACCGTATTGCGGCGGCCGAGGCACTGCGCGCAGGGCTTGCCGCGCTGGAATCCCGCGATATCACCGTATTTTAAGCCGCATTGCCGCCGTATCCCACTGCCTACGCATCCCCCCTTTGGCAGGGGACGACAAAATTCGATTTTGCTCTTGTTTTTTCTCCCGCTTTTTGTTATACTTATAGCATTGTAATTCAATTAAGGCTCCCCCTGCCATCGGGGGACGAAAAGAGGTGCCGTGATGAAAGCCATCGGCTTTGACAACGATCTGTATCTTTCGATGCAGTCCGAGCAGATCCGCCATCGGATCGATCAGTTTGGCGGAAAGCTTTACCTGGAATTCGGGGGTAAGCTGTTTGACGACTACCATGCCTCGCGCGTTCTGCCCGGCTTCAAGCCGGATAGCAAGCTGCAGATGCTTTTGCAGCTGAAAAAGGAAGCCGAGATCGTCATTGTCATCAACAGCGGCGATATCGAAAAAAACAAGGTGCGCGGGGATCTTGGCATCACCTATGACCTGGACGTTCTGCGCCTGATCGACCTTTTCCGCGGTGTCGGCCTGTACGTTGGCAGTGTGGTGCTGACGCGCTATACCGCCCAGCCCTCGGCCGTGACCTTTGAAAAGAAGCTGGAGGGGCTTGGCCTGCGTGTGTACCGCCACTATCCCATCGAGGGGTATCCCTCGGCGGTCGAAAAGATCGTCAGCGAGGAGGGGTACGGCAAGAACGAGTACATTGAGACCTCGCGCCGCCTGGTGGTGGTGACCGCCCCCGGCCCCGGGAGCGGAAAGATGGCCGTTTGCCTTTCCCAGCTGTACCATGAAAACAAGCGCGGGGTCAAGGCGGGGTACGCCAAGTTTGAGACCTTCCCGGTTTGGAACCTCCCGCTCCGTCATCCCGTCAACATGGCCTACGAGGCGGCCACGGCCGACCTCAACGACATGAACATGATCGACCCCTTCCATCTGGAGGCGTACGGGACGACCACCGTCAACTACAACCGCGACGTGGAGATCTTCCCCGTCCTGCAGGCCACCTTCCAGAAGATGTACGGCGCCTCGCCCTACAAGTCTCCCACCGATATGGGGGTCAACATGGCGGGCAACTGTATTGTGGACGACGGCATTGTCACGGCCGCCGCACGGCAGGAGATCATCCGCCGCTATTATACCGCCCTGTGCGGCCAGCGCGAGGGTACGACCGAGGAGGCAACCGTCCGCAAGCTGGAGCTTTTGATGAACCAGGCCGGTGTCACAACGGCAGACCGCCCGGTGGTGGCCGCCGCCCTGGCACGTGCCGAGGAGACCGGTGCCCCCGCCGCCGCCCTGGAGCTGCCGGATGGGCGTATCATCACGGGTAAGACCTCCGACCTTCTCGGTGCCTCCGCCGCCCTTCTTCTGAACTCCTTAAAGGCACTTGGGCGCATCGGGGACAAGACCCTGCTTATCCCGCCCGAGATCATAGAGCCCCTGCAGGATCTGAAGGTCAACCACCTCGGCAACCACAACCCCCGTCTGCATACCGACGAGGTTCTGGTGGCGCTTTCGATCTGCGCCTTCTCCTCCCCCACGGCCGAGCGGGCGATGCGCCAGCTTTCCAAGCTGCGGGGATGCGAGCTTCACTCCACCGTGCTTCTCGCACAGATCGACAACAAAACCTTACATAAGCTTGGCTTGAACGTGACCTGTGAGCCGCGCTATCAGACCAAGAAGCTCTTCCACGGAAAATAAGGATCAGGAGTACCGCTATGATCCGTCACGTTGTCATGTTCAAATTTCTCCCCGAGGCAGACGGCCGCACCAAGGCCGAAAACGTCGCCATGACGGCCGAGCGCCTGCGTGCCCTGCCTTCTCTTATCCCCGAGATCCTGCATTCCGAGGTACATATCGGTGCGGCCGGCGCGGCCGATGCCAACTGCGATCTTCTTCTCGTCTCGGATTTTGAGAGCCTTGACACGCTGGCTACCTATCTCGTGCATCCCGACCACAAGGCGATCGGTGCTTTTATGCGTCCCCTGCGTGAAAGCCGTGCCGCGGTAGACTTTGAGCTTTAAACCCGAAAAGGGAGGAGACAGCATCTTGTCCCTCCCCTTTTCTGTCTTGGAGGACACATGCAGAAGAACGAAATTCTCCGTTTGGAGATCACCGATATCAACAACCTCGGCTACGGGGTAGGCCGCGCGCCATGCGGGCGTGTGGTGTTTGTCGCGGGGGCGGCAGACGGCGACACCTGTGACGTGCGCATCATCAAGGTCGCACGGGACTATGCCGTCGGGCGGGTCGAGGCGATCCTTACCCCCTCGCCCTACCGCACCAAGCCGCACTGTACGGTGCGCGGGTGCGGCGGATGCACCTACACCGCCATTACCTACGGTCATGAGCTTACCCTCAAGCGCCGCACGGTGGAGGCCGCCTTCCGCAAGGCGGGGGTCACCGTCGAGGTGGCCGAGGTCGCACATACGGGCAAGGTCTGCGGTTACCGCAATAAGGCACAGTACCCTGTGCGCCGCGGCAAGGACGGGGAGCTTGTGATCGGCTTTTTTGCCCCCAAGACCCACCGCGTGACCGAGGCGGCAGGCTGCCCACTGACACCCCGTGTCTTTGCCGAGATCCTGGAGGCCGTCCGTGCCCATGCCGTATCGGCCGGGGTACAGCCCTATGACGAGGAAACGGGCAGCGGCCTTTTGCGCCATCTGTATCTGCGCGCATCCGAGGGGGAAAAGGAGATCCTTCTGACCCTTGTCACCACACGGGACGAATACCCGGATGCCGAGGGGCTTGCGGCGTCTCTCTCCGCGCGCTTCCCCGCCCTTGTCGGCATTCTTCTGAATATCAACGATAAGAACACCAACGTGATCCTGGGGGCGCGCTATCGCACGCTTTACGGGCGGGATCATCTGTATGATACCCTGGCGGGCGTACGCCTGAAGCTTGCCCCCGCCGCCTTTTATCAGGTCAACCGCGCCGCCGCCGAGCTGCTCTACCGCAAGGCCGCCGAGCTTGCCGCCCTCACGGGGGAGGAGGTTCTGCTTGACCTTTACTGCGGGGTAGGCAGTATCGGCCTTTCGATGGCCGACAAGGTGCGGCGGCTTTTCGGCATTGAGATCGTGCCGGAGGCCATCGCCTGTGCGCGGGAAAACGCCGAGGCCGCAGGCATCAAAAACGCAACCTTTGAGGTCGGGGATGCCGCCAAAACCGGCGAGATCCTGCGACGCCACGGCATCGAGCACCCCGACGTCATCATCCTTGACCCACCCCGCGCAGGGGCAGACACCGCCCTGCTTGACACGGTCGCCGCGCTGTCCCCCTCTCGGCTTGTGTACATTTCCTGCAATCCCGAGACCCTGGCACGGGACGTTGCCTACCTTGGCAGGTACGGCTTCACCCCCGGGGTGGTCACGCCGTTTGACCTTTTCCCGCGGACGGGGCATGTCGAAAGTGTCGTTTGTCTGACGAGGTCAGACAAAGCGACGTGATATAACGCCTTACGGCGCGTGATATGGAACGCTTCGCGTTCGTGATATGCACCTGTCGGTGCGTGATATGTCGCTTGCGCGACGTAAGGCGATGGCGTTCCACGCGCACAAAGTGCGCATATCACGCTTGCGATAGCAAGCATATCACGAAAGCCAACGGCTTTCCATATCACGCG
>JAGBZZ010000003.1 GCA_017652965.1 Clostridia bacterium
AAAGATGGGCTCTATGGTAAGGATATCCTGTTTCCTGCCTTTTTATTCGTGTAAGCGAGAAAATCCCGCGCGCAGGCAAGTGCGCGTAGGCGGGGATGCAGGGGCGGGCGGCGTGTGCCCGTCCCCTGCCGGTTCGTATAGAGAAGATACGGGTCTCCCCTCCGGCGCCATGCGGGCGGGGATGGGCGATCAGTTCTTCTTGATAAAGAGGTCGGTCAGGTTGCCCGAGGCGGCGCCGGTGTTCTCGGTCACCTCGAAGTCAAACTCATCAAGGTCATCCTCGACAGCCTTCTTGGGGGCAGGAGCGGGAGCGGGCTTCTCCTCGACCACGGGGGCGGGAGCGGGCTTCTCCTCGACTACGGGAGCGGGAGCGGGCTTCTCCTCGACCACGGGAGCGGGAGCGGGCTTTTCCTCCACCACGGGTGCGGCAGGAGCGGGGGCCACGGGCTCCTCTACCACAGGGGCAGGGGCGGGTGCGGCAGGAGCCTCGGCAGCGGGGGCCTCGGCGGCAGGGGTCGTAAGAGAGGGCGGAAGCGTCTTCTTTCTTGCGGGCTTCTTCGCCTTTTCCACGATCACATCAAAGCTATCGTCAAGCAGATCATCAATGCTGATACCAAACAGCTGCTTGATGGCGATCAGCTTCTCGGCCTCGGGGTAGGAGTCACCCACCTCCCATTTGTAGACAGCCTGACGGGTCACGCCGACCGCGCGGGCAAATCCCTCCTGGGTGAAGCCGTTTGCTTTTCTGAGTGCCACGATCTTTTCGTTGTACTTCATCTTCTCAGAACCTTTCTTGATGTGTTATTATTTTCATTGTTCATTTAAATCGTCGTCATAGGAGATGCAGGTCAGCTTATCGCAGCGCCAGCCGTCCTCCCCTCTGACAAGAGGAAGGGTCAGCGTTCTTTCCTGCGGGGTCTTTCCCTCCGGGGTAATGCGCACGCGCACCGTCACGGTGGCGGTGTCCTTCTGAATGGCGGTGACAAGCAGGGTATCGGTCAGATACTCATGCACGGTATCCTTGTACCATGCCTCACGCGTAGAAAGGACGTAAAGCCCACGGCCGACGGCAAGGTCGCGGTAGTCTGCCAGGGTATCCTCTGTGGTCGTCAGTGCCTTGCGGTACAAAATGTCCTGCACCTCGGGGGTATACACCTCGGCGGCCAGAAGGCAAAGCTCGGCAACCGACTCCACCCCCATCTCGCGGCAGTACTCCGTATCGGCGTACATATAGCCTTCAAAGGCCTCGCCAGAGGTGGGGATCCCCTCCCCAAGGAAGATACTGTTCACAAGAAGGGAGCGGTCTAAAAGTGCCACGGCCGCCGCACTGACCTCCTCTGCCGTGGCAGGGGGCTCCTGGCTCCCGCCACAGGACAGAAGAAGGGTGCATAGAGTCAAAAGGGCTAAAAGAAACGGTATGAGGCGCTTCATTCCTCATTGCCCTCCCCGCCATCCTCGGCGGTGTTTTCCTCGGAGGCAGGCACGGAAGGAAGCTCGGGTGCGACCTCTACGACCTCGGGTGCGGCCTCGATCTCCTCGAGGGTCTCCTCCTCCTTCTCAAGCCGTGCGAGGTTAACGACCCGCACGTCCTCCTCAAGCCGCATCACAATGACGCCGCCCGCAGTACGCGAGTAGGTAGGAATGCCCGAGGCAGGGGTACGGATAATGACGCCGTCCGAGGTGATCAGCATCAGGTCATCGTCCTCGGTGACGGCGGCAATGCCGGCAAGCTCACCCGTCTTATCCGAGATGTTGTGACACTGGACACCGTGACCGCCACGGTTCTTCATCGAGCGGAAATCGTCAAATTCCGACCGCTTTCCGTATCCTTTTTCGGTAATTGTCAAGAATTGTTTACCCTCTGCTACGATAACCACGCCGATAACCTCGTCGCCCTCCTGAAGACTGATGCCGCGCACACCGCGGGCGGTACGGCCCATCGAGCGGACGTTTTCCTCGGTAAAGCGGGTGGCAAGACCGCGTCTGGTTGCCAGAAGCAGGTCGGTTCCGCCCTTCGTATGGCGGATAAAGAGAAGCTCGTCACCCTCGTCAAGCGTCAGGGCACGCTTACCGCCCTTACGCTGATACTCGTACTCCGAAAGCAGGGTGCGCTTGATAACACCGCGCTTGGTGACCATGGTCAGATACTCGGTATCCGAGAAAGCGGCGATCGGGATGATCGCGGTGATGCTTTCCCCTTCGGCAAGGCCGTCGAGAATATTGACGATGTTCGATCCCTTTGCGGTACGCGAGGCCTCGGGGATGCGGTAAGCCTTCTTGGTATAGACCTTACCGAGGTTGGTGAAGAACATGAGGAACTCATGGCTGTTGGCCACAATGACGTTCTCCACGAAGTCCTCCTCCTTGGTGGTCATACCGCGGATGCCCTTGCCCCCTCTGTGCTGTGCCGTGTAGGTGGCGGCGGGCTGGCGCTTGATGTAGCCCGCATGCGTCAGGGTAATAACGCAGGTGTGACGGGGGATCAGATCCTCAAGGTCGATTTCATCAGTCGCCTCGATAAGCTCGGTACGGCGGCTGTCGCCAAACTTTTCCTTGACCGTCTCCAGCTCCTCACGGATGATGTCCTTGATCTTCTCTTCATCCGAAAGGATGGCACGCAGCTCCCCAACGCGCAGGGTCAGCTTTTCCAGTCTATCCTCGATCTTCTGCCGCTCAAGGCCGGAAAGCTTACCAAGGGTCATCTCCACGATGGCCTGTGCCTGGGCATCCGAAAGACCGAAGGAGGCACAAAGCTTTTCCTTGGCATCCGGGATGGACTGCGAGTGACGGATGATCTCGATCACCTCGTCGATATGGTCAAGGGCGATCTTGTAGCCCTCAAAGATGTGCATCTCAGCCAGCGACTTTTCAAGGTCATAGCGCGTGCGGCGGGTAATGACCTCCTCCTGGTGGCGGATATAGTGGTCAAGAATGTCGGGCAGGGTCAGAACCTTCGGCTCGCCCCCCACAAGCGCCAGCATATTGACGGCGCAGGTGCTTTGCAGCTGAGTATACTTATACAGCTGATTGAGGATGACCTCACCGTTGGCATCGCGGCGGTATTCCACCACGATCCGCATGCCGGCACGACCCGATTCATCGCGGATATCGGTAATGCCCTCGATCTTCTTATCCTTCACAAGGTCTGCCATCGAGGAGACCAGCATGCTCTTGTTGACCATATAGGGGATCTCGGTCACCACAATGCGATGCTCGTTCTCCTCTACCCGTGCCCGCGCACGCACAATGACCCGCCCGCGCCCGGTGGCGTAGGCATCGTACATCCCGCGTGAACCGTAGATGAGACCGTAGGTCGGGAAGTCCGGCCCCTTGATGTACATCATAAGCTCATCCACCGAGCATTCCGGATGCTCCATACGGTAGATGGTACCGTCGATCACCTCCGAAAGGTTGTGCGGGGGAATATTGGTCGCCATACCGACGGCGATACCCACCGACCCGTTGACAAGAATGTTCGGGAACCGGGAGGGAAGGACGGTCGGCTCTTTTCTCGAGTTATCAAAGTTCGGCTGGAAGTCAACGACGTTCTTTTCGATGTCGCTCATCATATGCGCGGCGATCTTGGCCATTCTCGCCTCGGTATAACGGTAGGCGGCCGCGCCGTCACCGTCCACGTTACCGAAGTTGCCGTGGCCGTCCACCAGCGGATAGCGCAGAGAAAAGGACTGGGCAAAGCGCACCATCGTATCGTAGACGGCGGCATCCCCGTGGGGATGATAGCGACCCAGCACGTTACCGACTGTGGTAGCCGACTTGCGGTAAGGCTTGTCGTGCGTCAGGCCGTCCTCGTACATGGCGTACATAATGCGGCGCTGACCCGGCTTCATCCCGTCGCGCACGTCGGGCAGCGCGCGGGAGGTGATCACGCTCATGGAATATTCCAGGAAGGACTGTCTCACTTCCTTTTCCATATAGCGGTTTTCTATTTTTTGCAGAGGAAAAGAAATATCATCGCCCTGTGCTCTATGTTCCTGTGCCATGCTTCTTTTCTCCTTTCTTATACGTCAAGGTTTTCAACAAACTTCGCGTTCTGCTCGATAAACTCACGGCGGGGCTCTACGTCATCCCCCATGAGGAGAGAGAAGACCTGATCACAAAGGATGGCATCGCTCATCTCCACGCGAAGAAGGGTACGGGTCTCGGGGTTCATCGTGGTCTCCCACAGCTGCTCGGGGTCCATTTCACCAAGACCCTTGTACCGCTCGGCCTCAATGTTACCGCCAAGCTCGGCAATAATGCTATCCCGCTCGGTATCCGAGAAGGCGTATCTTTCGATCTTACCCTTCTTGATCTTGTAAAGCGGGGGCTGGGCAAGGTAGACGTGCCCGTCCTCGATCAGCTTTCTCATATGGCGGAAGAGGAAGGTAAGAAGAAGCACACGGATGTGCGCACCGTCCACGTCGGCATCGGCCATCAGGATGATCTTGCCGTAGCGAAGCTTGGCAAGGTCAAACTCCTCCCCGATCCCACAGCCGAGTGCCTGGATGATCGGGATCAGCTGGGTGTTCGAATACACCTTGTCGCGGCTGGATTTTTCCACGTTCAGAACCTTACCGCGAAGCGGCAGGATCGCCTGGAAGCGGCTGTCACGCCCATCCTTGGCAGAGCCGCCTGCCGAGTCTCCCTCTACGAGGTAAAGCTCGGTAAGCTCGGCACGCTTTTCCTGGCAGTCGGCCAGCTTTCCGGGCAGGCCGCCACCCTCCAGTGCCCCCTTGCGGCGGGTAAGCTCTCTCGCCTTACGCGCGGCCTCACGCGCACGGAAGGCGGCCATGGCCTTTTCCACACTAGCACGGGCAGAGGCGGGATTTTCTTCAAAGTATTCCTCCATCTTCTTCGAAACGATCGAATCGACAAGGAATCTGACCTCGGAGTTACCGAGCTTGGCCTTTGTCTGGCTTTCAAACTGGGCATCCTGCAGCTTGACCGAGATGATGGCCGTGATGCCCTCACGCACGTCCTCGCCCGACAGGTTCTTGTCGTTATCCTTGATCGCGCCGATCTTGCGGCCGTAATCGTTGATGGCCTTGGTGATGGCCGACTTAAAGCCGGCCTCGTGCGTGCCGCCCTCGATCGTCGCCATATTGTTGGCAAACGAGACGAGCGTCTCGTTGTAGGAATCGTTGTACTGCAGGGCGACCTCGGCAAGGATGCCGTCCTTTTCGCCCTTCATATAAATGACGTCCTTATGGATTAAGGCCGAATGCTTTTGCGAGTTCAGATACTCGACAAAGGAGATGATACCGCCCTCATAGCAGAGGACTTCCTCCTTCTCCTGCCCCTCACGCGCATCGCGGAGGATGATCTTGACACCGGCATTCAGGAAGGACTGCTCACGCATTCTGGTCAGAACGCGCTCATATTCAAACACCGTCTCCTCAAAGATGGTGGCATCCGGCTTAAAGGTCACGGTCACGCCGTGAAGGTCAGTATCCCCCTCGCAGGCAAACGGCACGTCCACGTGGCCACGGCTGAACCTTTCGGTATACTTCTTACCGCCGCGGTGGTTCTGCACGTACAGCCACTCGGAAAGCGCGTTTACGACCGAAGCACCGACACCGTGAAGACCGCCCGCGATCTTATAGCCGTCCCCGCCGAACTTACCGCCGGCGTGAAGCACGGTGTAAATGACCTCCAGGGTCGGGAGCCCGGTCTTATCGTTGTACCCGTCGGGGATCCCGCGCCCGTCGTCCTCTACCGTGACACTGCCGTCGTTATTCAGCGTGACACGGATGGTGGTACAGTGCCCGGCAAGCGCTTCGTCGATCGAGTTATCCACGATCTCATTGATGAGATGGTGAAGCCCCTGCGCCGAGGTCGTACCGATATACATACCGGGACGCTTTCTGACGGCCTCCAGCCCCTCCAGCACCTGAATCTGACTGTCGTCATACCCTTGTGTTTCCAAGATCTTTTCTTCCATGTCTTTCCTTCCTTGTCTCCCTTGGCCTCAAAGACCAAATCGCTCTGCCCGTCGGCGGAGCGCCCGCGGGGCATTTCGGGTAAAATAAATTCTTAAGCCTTCCTTTTCGGCGCATACCGCAAACGACACGGGGATCTCCCCTGTTGTAACGGTTACACTGCCTTCTTTTTCCTTACCCGCCAAAAAGCGGCGGGTGAGGGGGGAAACCGTGGCACTGTCCATATCGAAAATGCCTACGATATCCTCCTTTACTATGCCACAGCTCTCATTCAGATACAGCTTCATATTTTCCTCCGCTTACCTTGATAAGATGGGCATCGGTTCCACTAAAATCCCGCTCGTCACACGCCGTAACCAGGATCTGACGCCCGGAGAGCGCCGAAAGCAGATACTGTCGGCGGCCGGCATCCAGCTCGCTCATGACGTCGTCAAAGAGAAACACGGGATATTCTCCAAGCATCCTGTGCGATACCTCCCCCTCGGCAAGCTTCATGGCAAGGGCTATGGAGCGTTGCTGCCCCTGCGATGCATACAGGCGGGCGGGGACTGCGCCTAAAAGGATCTCGATATCGTCATGGTGCGGGCCGAAGACGGTGTAGCCTGCGGCGATCTCCCGTCTTATATCCGACATCATAAGGGTAGCATACTTTTCACTTAAAATGGGGACAATATTTTCCTCTACCTCCGCACGGTAGGAAAGGCTGAGGCTCTCCCTCCCGCCCGAAATATCGGCAATGATCTCGGCGGCGATGGGGGAAAGCATCCGCATATACTCATACCGCATGGAAACGATCCGCGCGGCCGCCTCGGCAAGCTTTTGCGTCCAAACGCGGAACTCCTCCTCCTCAAAGGGTAACCCCTTTTGCGCAAAGCGGAGAAGCGTGTTGCGATTTTCCAGTATTTTCTGATAGGATGCGTAAATATTCAGATATTCGGGACGTAGCCCGGCAATGGCGATGTTGATAAAATCCCGCCGAAGCTGGGGTGCCCCCTTGACAAGCATCAGGTGCTCGGGGTGGAAAAGGACGGCTTGAAAAACGCCTATCATCTCGGCCGCCGTTTCTGCACGGACACCGTTGATCTTTCTTACTCTTTCCCTACCCGTGTAGCGATAAAGCAGCGATCTTTCCCGGCCGCCCCCTAAAAATTTGGCCTCTATTTCATAAAAGGGAGCGCCAAATCCCAAAAGCTCCTTATCCTGTGCCCCGCGAAAGCTTTTGCCGCGGGCAAAGTAATAAACAGCCTCCAAAAGGTTGGTCTTTCCCTCGGCATTACTGCCGTAAAGAAGATTGACCCCGGGGGAAAAGGTCACCGTCTCGTTTGCAAGGTTACGAAAGCCGGCCGCACGGACCGAAAGCAGCTGCATCAGTCACCCATGCGGACAGGCAGCACCATATAAAAGTAACTGCTTTCGCTGTCTTTTTCCTTCGGCTCAATGGTAATGCTTTGCTTGGCACTTTTCAGGGTAAGAAGGATCTCCTCACCCTCCGCCGCGCGGATGGAGTTGATAAGGTAACGGCAGTTAAAGCCGATCTCAATGGCATCCCCCGTCTGGGTGCAGTCCATCTCGTCATATACCTTACCGGAAACCGAGGTGGAGGTCAGGGTCAGGAGCCCATCCTCGATCCCCAGCTTTACGTAGCTGCGGCCGTTCGACTGGCTCTTATCCTCGGCCACAAGGTTGGCACGCTCAAGCCCCTCTAAAAATCTTTCGCGGTTGACAGTCACAAAAATGGTCTGATCCTTCGGGATAATGCGGTTATAATCAATGTAATCCTCGTCGATAAGACGGGTAAAGAAGGTCATTTCATCCAGGTGGAAGATCGCATGCTTTCTCGTCAGATAGACGTTGATCTTTTCTTCCTCCTCGGGCAGGATGCGCAAAAGCTCGGTCAGGGCATGCCCGGGAACGATAAATTCAAAGGAGGGGCAGTCCACAGCGCCGATGTCGCGCACGTCACAGCTCTGCTTGCAGACCGAAAGGGTAAAGCTGTCGCAGGATACGATCTCAAAGGTCCCATCCTCCACACGGAAGAAGGCGCCGCCCAGCATAGGGCGGGATTCCTGCGGCTCACCCACCGAGTGGATGACCTTACCGATCATGCGGCGCAAAAGGCCGGATTCGATCTCAAAGCCCTTCTCACCCGTCAGCATCGGCAGGTTCGGGAAGTCTGTCCCCTTAAGGGCAAAGAGAGAGAAGGAGGAGGCACCGCTGGAAATTCTGGCATTAAAGCGGTCGTCTACCTCAAGCACCACCGTATCCTCGGGCATGACCTTTAAAATGTGCAGAAGGCGGGCGGCATTGATAATGACACTGCCGGGGGTCGTGACCTCCTC
Organism: Clostridia bacterium; assembly: GCA_017652965.1. The sequence goes on from JAGBZZ010000003.1 coordinate 8,279, forward strand.
GCACTCCATTTCCGAGACGGTACCCTTTTTCATATCATAGGTAGAAAGGCGCAGGCGATCCTCTACCGTTTCAATAAGAACACCCTCGATGGAGGCAATGGTATTTTTATTGGATACCGTCCCCATGGCGGGGGTAAGCTTCTCTAAAAACCGGGATTTCAAAAACGTGATCTTCATATCCTGCTCCTTTCCGCAGTGCCGTATGGCAATCAAAAGAAAATGAATGAAATTATAAATATAGGTTGTAGTAGTATTAGTAGGGGCGGTGGAAACGGTGGAAAACTCAAAAAAGCCTTATTGCGTGCACCTTTTCGGCAAAAAGTTATCAAGGTCTCACTGTGTAAAACCTGTGAAAGAGGGAAGGGTTTTCCACAGCCCCCTTTTTGCTTTTTCGGCGGCTTTTGTTTTCCACACGGTTTTCCACGGGATAATCCACCGTTTTGTGGAAAACCTCAGGCGCGGATCTCGCGCATCAGCTCCTCGATCTCATAGTCAAAGGAGGGGTTGGAGGAGATGTTTCTTTCCACCGTTTTGATCGAGCTTAAAATGGTGGTATGGTCTCTGTCAAAGTAGACCCCGATGGCAGACTGGGAAAGATCGGTCAGCTGGCGCATCAGATAAATGCAGATGTGCCGTGCCGAGGCAATGCTTTCGGTGCGGCGCTTACCGCGGATCTCGTCGGGGGCCACGTTGTATTTTTTTGACACCGTACGGAAGATCTTATCCACAATGTCCGAGGTGGTGGTGTGTGTATGGAGAAAATCGGAGATCGAGCGGCGGCACATATCCAGGGTGACAGGCGTGGCCGTCAGCATGGTGACCCCCTTCAGGCGATTAAGAGATCCCTCGATCTGGCGGATGTTCTCGGTCAGATTATCGGCTAAGAAGGCTACCACGTCGTCGGGCAGCTTCAGATCCATATCGGCGGATTTCTTACGGATGATGGCGGTACGCAGCTCGTTTGACGGGGGCTGGATATCGGCAAGCTGTCCCCACTCAAAGCGGGTAAGCAGGCGCTCCTCCAGTGTGCGCATCTCGCGCGGGGGCCTGTCCGAGGTCAGAATGATCTGCTTTCCTTCCTCATAAAGGGCGGAAAAGGTATGGAAGAATTCCTCCTGCGTTTGCTCCTTCCCTGCGATGAACTGCACGTCGTCCACAAGGAGGACGTCGGCCGTGCGGTAAAAGGAACGGAAGGAGGCAGTGGACTGGTTCTGCATGGCAGAAACAAGCTCTGTCGTGAAATCCTCTCCCTTTTTATAGATGATACGAACGTCCGACTTCTTCTTTTTGATCTCGTTGGTGATGGCATACAGAAGGTGGGTCTTGCCAAGGCCGCTTTTACCGTAGATAAAGAGGGGGTTATAGATGTTTTGATTTTCCTCTACCTCATCGCAGGCAAAGCGCGCCACCGCACGGGCGGCGGCATAGGCAAAACGGTTAGAATCTGCTACCAGGAAGTTATCAAAGGTGTATTTGGAAACGATCGTGCGGGGGTTTTCGATATCCGAGGCAATGCTGGCGCCTGTGTCCGGCTCCTCGATCCCCTCAAGGATGGTGGGGCCTCGCTTTTCATCCCTTTGCGGGGGGACGGGGGCCACAGGCTTCAGAATATCCGGCTCACGGAAGACGAAAACGACCTCGGTCTCGTTGCCCATCAGCATAGAAAGACAGTCACTGACCGTTTTTTTATGGGTATGGTTCAAATACTCGATCTTCATCTTGGAATTGATGGAAAAGACCGCGCGGCCCTCCTCTAAGGATTCCATTACAAGATCGCGGAACCATAAGTTAAAAATCGCGGTGGGGTGCTTCTCACGAAGAAGATTTAACACCGCTTCACCAATCTCGTGGAACTCCTTTTCCATAGTATTCTCCCTTTACGTAGTATTCGACAGTATGTATTATAACATAATATTATAAATAATACAAGTACGCGCGAGAAAAAATGTAATAAAAAATTTACATTATGTGCATTCTTAAAAAAAGAGTTGCAAAAAAGAAAAAATTCTGTTATACTGACCATGAAAGGGGGGATGACAGTGAATTTTTCACTTCTTATCCCAATGTATAATGAGGAAAAGATCATAGCCGCCACGCTTGCCGAGGTCACAGCCTATATGAAGGAGACCTTTACGTGTGACTATGAGATCCTTTTTATTAACGATGGGTCAAAGGACAAATGTGCCGACGTGGTTGCCGCCTTCGACGATCCCCACGTGCGGCTTGTTTCGTATGAGGAAAACAGAGGTAAGGGATATGCCATCCGCCGTGGGGTGATGGAGGCTAAGGGAGACGTGATCTTCTTTACCGACTGTGACCTTGCCTACGGT
>JAGBZZ010000048.1 GCA_017652965.1 Clostridia bacterium
CCGGCATCGCGGGCAAGGTCGGCTTTTCCATCATTTCCATCGAAAAGGACATGATGAACTCCGAGCTTGGCTTTGGTCGCCGCGTCCTTGCGGTGCTGGAGGAAAACTCTGTGAACTTTGAGCATCTGCCGTCGAGCATTGACTCTATGTGCGTGATCGTGAAGACAGAGGAGATCGCGGGCAAGCGCGAAGGCATCATGAACGAGATCTTCCGTCTGACCAATCCCGATTCGGTACAGATTGAGGACGGTCTGGCACTGCTTGCCGTGGTGGGACGCGGCATGGTACGCTCTAAGGGTACGGCGGCACGCATCTTTGCCTCGCTTGCCAATGCCTCCATCAACATCCGCATGATCGACCAGGGCTCCAGCGAGCTTAACATCATCATCGGGATTGACGAATCGGACTATATCCCCGCCTTGCGCGCCATCTATAACGAGTTTAACTAAAAGAAAAAGGGCAACCGCGGTTGCCCTTTTTCACTTAAGCCTTGAAGCTCTGCAGGGTTCTTTCCACCCAGTCAAGAACCGTCTTTTTCTCCTCGTCGGTAACCTTCTTCATGAACTTAAAGGGAAGCCCACCGTTGACGGTAAGGATCTCCTCGCAGAAGTTGGTGCCGGCCCCCTTGATCATATCGATAACGGGCTGAGCCTTGGCCATATCGCCGTCCACAACCAGCGCCACGTTCTGCGCGGTGTTCTTGGTGAGGTTCTTGCAGAAAATCTCAAAAGCGGTCGAGTACTTAGCGGAGGCCGTCAGGAACAGGACAACGATTCTTTCGGTTTCGCAGGGATAAGCCGGGGGAATCACATCGGCCGCGTAATTGGAATATTCGTCGGCTACAATCTTGGCAAGGGACAGCATTTTGCCTTTGCCGGTCGCAGTCAAGACACGCATTTTCATCTTCATAATTCTAAAATCTCCTTTTGAGCCGTCTTAGCGGCTGTATTTTACACATCCCATTATACCATATTTATTCCGGAAAAGAAAGCCCTTTTTTGAGATTTTTTGTATATATCCGCAAAAAATACCGCAAAGGAGGACAAAAATACGCTTTGTCAGGAAATTCCGCTCCCCTAAATTATACAAAATTTCTATTTTGTATAATTTTATATTTGTTTTTTCTCACCCGTCTTTTGCGGTCTTGGGGTTGCAAAACGCGCGCGGTTTCGCTATAATTATAGATAAGGAAAAACGAAGAGGACGTCTCAGAATGAAATCCGATTCCCACATTCATATTCTCCCGGGTATTGATACCGGCCCTGCTACACCCGAAGAAGCCGCCGCCATGTTCCACCGCGCGTATGAGGACGGAGTCCGTACCTTTGTCGCTTCTCCGCACTACAGTGCCGACCGCGAAACGATCGGTGAATTTCTGGTGAAACGGCGCGCATCCTTCTCTCGCCTTGCCAAGGCGTGCGGCAAGCGGATCTACCGTGTGCAATTCCTTGCCTCCGCCGAGGTTCAGCTTTTTCCGGGTGTTGCCGCCCTTCCCGATCTTCTTGCGCTTTGTATCCCGGGGACGACGCTTCTGCCGGTTGCATTTGCCCCGTCCTGTGGCATCTCAAACGACATCATGCGGGAACTGGCACACCTTGTACAAAAACGCGGCCTTACACCGATGTTTTGCCATTTAGAGCGTCTGCACGCCCTCTTTTTGCCCGAAAGCTTTGAAGCGCTTCTCTCTTTTACCCACGGGGTTTTCTGTGTCAGCGCATCCGCTTTTCCCTCGGGTGAGCTGGCGGCGGCTATCATACGCGCCATCGGAAAAGGAAAACGCTTTCTGCTTGCCTCCAACGCTCACAACAACACAAAGAGGCCGCCGCTTTTGGTACCACGGCAGACAGATGCCTTGGATGGCCCCTCGCATTTCGCCTTCAGGCGGCTATCCCGGGATACCGATGCCTTCTTTTTAAGCCTGCGGCGCGAAAATGCACCGCGTATGACCTTTGTTACATAGCTTTTTTGTGCCCCATGTATTTTTTTCGTGTCGCTTCCCCGCCGCGCAGATGCCGCTCGGACTTATTGATCTCCAGCACCTTTTTGGCCAAGCGATACAAGGCCGGGTTTACCCACGGCAAATGCATGGTGATATCCTTATGCACCGTGCTTTTGCTTACCTCGAAATGCCGCGCGGCACTGCGCACCGTAGCATTGTTTTCCACAAGGTATTCCGCAAAGATCTCGCAACGCTCTCTTTCTCTTTGATACACCGTAGTGCCCTCCTCACAAATGCGTTATTACATTTTATGAAAGGCTCCACAAAGAAATGCAAAAGGAATTCGAAAAATTCTCCCCTGCCACCCTGTTTGAGGGGATGACGTCCATTCGTGCCATTTTTCTTGCGCGCCAAAAGGAGAATCTTGAAAACGACCGCAGGATACTTCGTCTGTTTTTTGCGCAGGAAAGCGAGCGCAAGCTGGCAAAGGAGCTTGGTTGGCTGCGCCACCGTGCCGAGGAGGACGGCTTCCCTATCATTCCCCTGCCACAGGAGGAAATTGCGGCTATGGCCACGGGAAACACCCATGGCGGCATCCTGGCAGAATGCACGGCGAGAACCGTTCCTGTCCTCCAAAGCCACGATAAGCTGCCAAGAAACGGCTTTTTGGCGATGCTGGACGGTATAGAGGATCCCTACAACTTCGGCTATGCCCTGCGCTCGCTTTATGCGGCGGGGGCGGACGGCATCATCCTGCCTGAGCGCAACTGGATGAGCGCGGCCGGGGTCGTAGCCAGGGCATCTGCGGGCGCATCCGAGCTTTTGCCGCTTTACACCGCCGATCCGACGGAGGCCGCCCTTGTTTGCAAAAGGGCCGGCTACCGTATCGTATGTGCCGATACCCGCACCGATACGCTCCTCCCGGATGCCGACCTGCAAAAGCCCCTCCTTTTGATCGTAGGCGGCGAAAAGCGCGGCATCTCCCGTACCCTGCTTGATACCTGCGACATCGCCGTAAAGATCCCCTACGCCCGCGAGTTCAACGCTTCCCTTTCCGCCGCATCTGCCACCACGATGCTGGCCTATGAGATCATGCGGCAAAATCGATAAACCCGAATGCAAAAAGGAGATGTGCAAGCACATCTCCTTTTTGTTTGGCATTAGCCGAGATTACTTATCGCAGCCGGTGCAGCCCTCGCAGGACTCACCGTCGCAGGTGCAATCAAAGGCTTCGCCGCAGGCGGGGCATACCAGGCTGGCGGGGTCGCAATCCTCATCAAAGCAAACCGTCTCGCCGCAGGCGGGGCAGGTCACTTCATAAAAATCGTCATCCTCGTCCTCATCCTCGCACTCCTCATCGTCGTAAAGAAGCGCCTCCACGTCGCCAAGATCCTCGTCCAGCTCCTCGCAATAATCGCGAAGCTCACGGCACTCGACCTCCAGATCGTTGATTCTCTCAGCCATTTCGCCCACAAGAGCAATCAGCTCGCCAAACAGCTTGCCCTCCGCCTTGGAGGCATCGATGCCGAAGCCCTCGTAAAGGCCCTTAAGGTATGCCGCTTTTTCATTGATATCCATATTCTCTTCCTCCTATCTAAAATTCAGATGCCGCCGCAAAACGCGGCGGCACTCATGGAATTACGCTCTTTCGAGATATTCGCCAACTCTCGTATCGATACGGATCTGGTCACCGGTATTGATGAAGATCGGCACTCTGACAACAGCACCGGTCTCAAGGGTGGCGGCCTTCGTCACGTTCGTAGCAGTATCGCCGCGAACACCGGGCTCGGTATCGGTAACCTCAAGGGTCACAAATACGGGCGGCTCAACGCCGAAGACATTGCCCTTGTAAGAAATGATTTTACAAACGGTATTCTCCTTCACGAACTTAAAGTTATCGCTCAGCTTCTCAGCGTTGAGGGGCATCTGCTCATAGGTCTCAGGATCCATGAAGTAGTAAAGGTCACCGTCAGTGTAGAGATATTCCATATCTCTGCGCTCGATGTAAGCACCCTCGAACTTATCGGTGGGGTTGAAGGTCTTTTCAATCACACCGCCGTTGATCACGTCCTTCAGCTTAGTGCGGACGAAGGCGGCGCCCTTACCGGGCTTCACGTGCTGGAATTCCAGAACCTGAACGACCTTACCCTCCATCTCGAAGGTTACGCCGTTTCTAAAATCACCTGCGATTACAACTTCCATTTTACAATTCTCCCAGCGGTTTTCGAATTTTTTTGAAAGAGTCTGTTCCCCTCCCCCGCTCAGGAAGTGGCTCTCTCTGCCGACAGGCGGCATCCATACAGATATATTGTATACCAAAACTGTAAATTTTGCAATAGGTAATTGCGAAAAAGATTGTATTTTTTCAAAAAAGTTCGATCAATTCCTTGCTTGAGGCGGTCAGATCCCAGAAGCCCTCCTCTGTTACTACCCCCATATCCTCGATGCGGCACCCGCAGGATCCCTCGCGGTAGATCCCCGGCTCGGCGGTCACCACGTTTCCGACTGCCAGCGGAAGGTCAGACCGCGCCGAAAGACGCGGCATCTCATGGATTTCAAGCCCCACACCATGCCCAAAGCTATGCCCAAAAAGGCCGCGATACCCTGCAGCATTGATGTGTGTACGTGCGGCGGCATCCACAAGCTTACCGGGGACACCGGCGGCGATAGCCTCAATACCGAGGTGCTGTGCCTCTAAAACTGTCGCATAGATATGCTTCATTTCGGCTGTGGCCTTTCCAAGCGAGACGGTTCTCGTCATATCCGAGGCGTAGCCGTTGACAAGTGCGCCGAAATCCATCGTCAAAAAGCCGCGCGACAGTGGCCTTCTGGACGGCAGACCGTGCGGCAGTGCGCTGGATGCGCCCGAAACCGCGATGCTGGGAAAGGCGACACCGTCTGCCCCATGGCGACGCATGAAGAATTCAAGCTCCAGCACCACGTCCACCTCGGTCATTGTGGGGGTAAGCACCGAAAGAATATGGGTATAGGCGGCATCGGTGATGGCCTGGGCGCGGCGGATACACTCGATTTCCTCTGCATCCTTAACGGCGCGCAAGGTCTGGATCGCTTCCCCGATCGGAACAAGCGTGAGCCCGAGAGGCGCAAGGAGAGCCGTGTACGCGGCGCAGGTAGTGGCAAAGTCCTCATACATCAAGCGGCTCACGCGGGCATCCCGAAGGGTATCACGGATAAAGTCTATCGCAACCGTAGGAGTGATGACCGTTATAGAGCCGTCCACCTCGCGCATGGCCTCCTCGCGATATCGAAAATCGGTGATCAGGTAGGTTTTATCCTGTAAAAGCAGGACAAATCCGTCAGAAAAATGGAAGCCCACCGCATAACGCTGTGAGATCTCGGACGTGAGAAGCATCGCCTCTGCCTCGGATGAGGCCAAAAGGGCCTGTAATTTTGCAACGTGATTCATTTTCCCTCCGCAAGCGAGCCGTAATAGCGTTTCATGCTAAGCGCATCCTCTGCCATAGTTCCTGCCGATTCGCAAATGATGGTCGGTGTCACGCCAAGCTCGGCAATAGCCTCCATAAGCGGCTCAAAATCCGGGCCGTAGACGTTGTCTGCAAAGGTCAAATGCCGCTTTTCGCCTGCCCCCGTATACTCGATCTTGGAAAAATGCGCATGCAGATTCATGGCGGCACTATCCCCAAGTGCGCAGGCGATAGAATCAAACACCCGCATATAATCATCCTTGCCGGCAAAAGCTCCGGCACCGCACAGGCGCGCATTCAAATGGCCAAAGTCCACCACTGGGGCAAAGCGCCGATCCATCGTGCAAAGAGTCAGCACCTCATCCAGCGTCCCCAGCTGATTGACCTTTCCCATTGTCTCAAGACCGATCTTGATCCCGTTGTCGGGTACAGTATCCAAAAGCTCATAGAGTGTCTCCGCCGACAGGCGCATTCCCTCCTCGCGCGTCATCTTGGCAACGCCGCCCATATGTACCACGACGGTATTGGCGCCGAGAAGCTCGGCAGCGTGCAAGGAGTTTGCGATATAGCCAATGCTTTTTTGCCTTTTTTCGGGGTCACTGCTGGCAAGAGAAATAAAGTAGGGGGCGTGGAAGGACATGGCGATCCCCGCATCCTGTGCAGCACGGCCAATGCGCATTAGGGAAGCGTCTCCGGCGCTGATGCCGTTTCCTGCTTCGTATTCATAAGCGTCAAGCCCGAGAGAGGCTAGCCAGGCAGGCGCCTGCTCGGTAGATTTATAGCCCGCATCGTAAAAGGATTGGCTGTTACCACCCGGGCCAAACAACGGAAATTCTTTCATTTTCTACTCCTTTTTGACAAAAAATATGGGGGTAAATTCCATATTTATGCTATCGTTATTATTTTAACATGCAATTGCAATTATATCAAGAAAAATCTAAGATTTTTTTGATTTTTTTGCGTTTTCCTATTGACAAATCCGAAAGACTGTGCTATTATAATAGAGCGCTTGGTTATGCGGGTGTAGTTCAATGGTAGAATCCCAGCCTTCCAAGCTGGTCGCGTGGGTTCGATTCCCATCACCCGCTCCAAACTCAATTAAATGCGCCTGTAGCTCAGTGGATAGAGTGCCCGGCTACGAACCGGTAGGTCATAGGTTCGAATCCTATCAGGCGCGCCAGAAAAAAGCACTTGCTTATGCAGGTGCTTTTTTCTATACCCATCGAACTTCTCTTCCGGATCCGGACATAGAAAAACCCCTTTGACAGATTGTCAAAGGGGTTTTCGTTTTACTGAACTACGGTATTGAACCAATTCTGGAGTGCGCCGGCCAAGGAAGAAACGCACGGCTCACTGTTATAAAGACGGATCAGCATACCGAAGGGCTCGGTAGCTCTTTGAGACCAGTTCTTAGCGCGGTCATTGTAGAAGAGCGCGGCCACGTCGTTATTGGGTTCACCGTTAAGGCCGGAAAGCTTGGTGCAAAGAGCCTCAAACTCCTCCACGGTCTTGCATGCATACGCTTCCTCCATGTAAGCGGAAGCGGAAGCGGCGGCCTGTGCGATAAAGGCCTCGGACTCATCAATAGCCTGTGCCTGCATCTGCTGGAGCGCGGCAGTGATGGTAGGATCCTTCGGAACCTCGGGAATCTCCTGCCCTTCCTCGTACACCGCATTCGGGTCAATACCCGCGCGGATGGAAAGCCAGAAATCACGCAGCTTGGAAATCGAAGTACCGCCGG
>JAGBZZ010000049.1 GCA_017652965.1 Clostridia bacterium
CGTATCAGTAGGGGATGCAACCGAGGCATCCAAAATTGTAATACCCTCGGAGCATAACGGTATAAAAGTAACCGTGATAGATCCACACGGCTTTGAGAAGTGTACGGCACTGAAAACGATTATCATTCCCGAAAGCGTGGATTTCATCGGCTACCAGGCCTTCTATCGCTGCACGGAGCTGACGTCTGTGACGATACCGGATAGCGTAACCGTCATCGGCGAATATGCGTTCTATGGCTGCAAGGGGCTTACGTCTCTGACGATACCGGATAGTGTAACCACGATCGGCTTTTGTGCGTTCTACGGTTGCACGGGGCTGACGTCTGTGACGATCCCGAATAGCGTAACCACGATCGGTGGGGATGCGTTCTATGGTTGCACGGGGTTGACGTCTGTGACGATCCCGGATAGCGTAACGAATATCGGTAAGTATGCGTTCTATGGCTGCAAAGGGCTGAGGTCGGTGACCTTTGCAAACACGACCGGCTGGAAGGCGGGCGATATGTTGTCGCTTCTCCCGTCCGCTCTTGCTGATACTTCCACCGCGGCAACGTATTTGACAGACAACTACATTAATTTCGAATGGACCCGCAAATGATCCCCACGGAGGAAGCAGACACGCTCTGCTTCCTCCGCTGCTTTATCATCAATTTGACACAGCCCTTTTGCGCGCGGATCGTGTCTTATTCCGCGGTGCCGTTCGAATTTCCGGTCAGGATAGCGTAGCGGCGGACGGAGGCGTCAAGCTCTCGTTTGATCCGGGAGGATTCGTCAAGCAGGCGCTGGAAGGGGAGGATAAATTCCCGCTTGATGCTACGGTAACGGAAGCGGTATCGGGTATCCTCAAGGTAGGCCGAGATCAGTCGCCTCTGCTTCTCGGAAAAGCGCGGATCCTCGGGAAGAGCCTCCATCTTCTCGGCGATGGCGGCCGCCTCGCGCTCGAGGATGCCGATCCGCCGCCTGAGGCTGACCGCTACGGGCTCCTCGCAGTCGGAGGTTATGACGGGCGAGCCGTCAAGGTTTTGTCGGTTTTCGGTGCTTTCGATATGGGGGTTTTGCTCGTTGCGCATTCGGGGGGCTCCTCCTGTTCGTTTTTCGGTATCGCACGGCCTGCGGGGGGCGTCAGTCTGCCATTGCGGCGGCGGCCTCGGCCTTTAAGAATTCATAGCAGGCGGGGTTGGCGGCAAGGACGGGGGTAGGGGCGCTCAGCGAGAGGGGGGCACCGTTAAGATCGGTGATGATCCCGCCTGCCTCGCGGATGAGGAGGATGCCGGCGGCGATATCCCAGGGAGAGAGGGCAAGCTCAAAAAAGAGGTCACACCGCCCGGCGGCGACGTGGGCAAGATCCAGCGCGGCCGAGCCCGAGCGGCGCACATCCCGCGTCCCGCGGAACAGGGCCTCGGCCAGGCGGAAGGTGGCCGCACCGAATTTTTCCTTCCCGTACGGCGCGGTGCCAAAGACGCAAAGCGCGTTGCGCGGCTTTCGTTCCGACACTTGGATGGGGGTGCCGTTCAGATAAGCACCCTTGCCGCGCTCAGCGGTAAAGGTCTCGTCAAGGTAGGGGTCGTGCACGGCCGCAAGGACGATCTCCCCCCGCTCCAGCATCGCAAGCGAGATGGCCGAGCGGCGGTATCCGTGGATGAAGTTGGCCGTTCCGTCGATGGGGTCAATGATAAAGCAACGCTCGGCCGCAAGGACGGCCGGGTCGTTCTCCTGCTCCTCGGCCATAAAGGCGGCATCGGGGTAGGCCGCGCGCAGGTGCTCGATCAGATACGCCTGCACGGCGGTGTCATAGTAGGTCACAAGGTTGGCGCTGTCCGCCCCCTTTTCGGTGACCCCGCCCGCCGTCTCCACAAGGGTAGCGGTGCGGATGATCCTGCCCGCCTCCAGGAGAAGCGGTGTGATGATATCGCGGTGGCTCATACGCTCTCCTTTCTGTAGGTCAGGATGTGGAAATCCGCCTCTACCATCAGCCGCTCGAGTGCCAGAAGCCGCTCACGCCCCGCTGTCGGTGTTCTGTAAAAATAAGGGGTCATCGCAAAAAGGTCGGCAATGACCTCGGGGCTCGCAAGCGTGGCTTCATAGCGCACGGCGCGGTCCTCAAAAAACCGAAAACCGTCAAGGTGGTAGGGTGCTACCTCGTTTTCATAGGGGGTTTCGTAAAGTATTGTTTTCATCGAGTAGAGATGCCGTGCCCCGGGGATCACCCAGAGAAACAGCCCGCCCGGGGCAAGCACACGGTGATATTCCTCCATGGCGCCGGGGGCAAAGATGCAGGAAAGCAGGGAAACGGAGGCATCGGCGATCGGTAGATGGTACACACTGGCCACGGAAAGCGTCGCTGTCGGCAGGCGGCGGTGCGCCGCGCGCAGTGCCTCCTTGGAGATGTCCACCCCCACGGTCGCATCAGCACATCCCGCAAGCGCCTCGGTATAGTATCCCTCCCCGCATCCGGCATCCAGGTAAAGCCCGCCGCATCCCTTGGCGGCCTCGGTCAGCGCGGCACGCAAGGGGGCATAGATCCCGCTCTCCAGTGTGCGGCGGCGCGCCGCGATCATCTCGCGGTTGTCGCCGATGGCGGGCGGCTTGCCCGAAAGAAGATTGACGTACCCGTGGCGGGCGATGTCATAGCTATGGCCCGCTTGGCAGGTGTACGTATGCTCCCCCCGTGAAAGCGGGGCACGGCATACAGGGCAAAGAAGTGTGGGATGCATAGGACGCTCCTTTTTGATCGATACGTTAGTTATAACATATAAAAAAGAGAAAAACAAGGCTTTACAAGTATTTTTTTCCGTGTTACAATAGATAGTGAGAGCATACGTCGCATACATACTTTCATACAACAGGAGCAAAAATGATGAGTAATGAGAAAAAAGGCCGCGTGATGGGTGTGGACTACGGTGACGTCCGCACCGGTATCGCGCTTTCGGATGAGGGGCGCTTTCTGGCCTCGGGGCTTGCTACCCTGAAGGAAAACGGCATGCTGAAAACGGCCGACCGCGTAGCGGCCGAGGCACACGCCCGCGGAGCCACCCTGATCGTGGTGGGGCTGCCGCGCAATATGGATGGCTCCTACGGCCCGCGCGCCGAGGTCATCCGCGCCTTTGTCGGCTACCTTGGCGAGCGCACCGAGATCCCGATCGAATACTGGGATGAACGCCTGACCACCGTGGAGGCACACCGCATCCTCTCGGCAAGTGATGTGGGCGGCAAGCGCCGCCGCGCGGTGGTGGATACCCTCGCCGCTGAGATCATCCTGCAAAGCTATCTGGATGCGCACCGCTGAAATTCAAGGAAAAATGACCCCGGCTTCACATAAAGTTCACAACCCGTCGTTATACTGGGGGTAGTCAAGAAAGGGAGGCTTTCGCTATGAAACCTATTCAAACCAATCAAAAACGCCGCACCCGCACGTTGCGCATGCCGGCTATCCTTTTGCTGTGCGCCGTTCTTGCGGTGGCACTCTCCTCCTGCAGTCTCTTTGATCTCTCGGTCCTGAACGGGACAGGGACGGCGGCCACTACCACCGCCGCGACCTCCTCCGTTTTGACGGTACCGGTTAGCCCCATCACGGTGGATCAGTACAAAAGCCCCGAGATCCCGGCGGATGCCGGCACCTTTGCATACGTGGCCAGGGTCGCCTCTCCCTCTGACGTCTCGCTCGTGACCGAGTCGACCGTGGATCACAAGTATTACGGAAGCTCTGTGGACAGCGGCGCCGGCAGCGGTGTCGTGTATCATGTGGACGGAGCCAACGGCTACACCTACATC
>JAGBZZ010000050.1 GCA_017652965.1 Clostridia bacterium
GGGATTGTATATCATCTTTATTTACAACCCCTCCGTCAGCCTGCGGCTGCCACCTCCCCTTACACAGGGGAGGCTTTTTTGTTTGCGCTATGCGCAAAGGACGTTACCCCTGTGGGACAAAGGGAGGGTGAGGTGCAAGGGGGCATAAATCGAGATTCCCCTTGACATTCCCCCTGCGGTGTGCTACACTTTTTTTGAAGGTGGCCGCACGGCCACATCCGACCATCAATAAAGGAGAATTGCCATGACACCCTATGAGGATCTTGCCACGCGCAACCTGCCCGCGCTCAGCACCCGTGAGGAAATGCTGGATATCCTCCAGCGCGAGGTCTACGGCTACCTGCCGACAAAGGAATGCACCGTCACGGCCGACGAGCCGAAAAAGGTAGAGGCACGCTATATGCGCGGCACCGTCCACCACACCTTTGTAAACCTTACCTTGCATTTTAACAATGGCGAGCACACCTTCCGCGTGGATCGCCTCCTGCATACCGACGGCAAGCGCCGCCCGCTTGTCATCTATCTCAGCTTCCACCCCCTGCGCGAGACCCAGTATTTCCCCATCGAGGAGATGAGCGAGCGGGAGGTCGACTTCCTCGCCTTCTGCTATACCGACGTGACCTCGGACGATATCGACTTCCGCTCCGGCATTGCGCGCCCCTTGCTTCCCTTCGGGCAGAACCGCACCTCCTCCCCCGGGAAGATCGCACTGTGGGCGTACGCTGCCATGCGGGTGCTTGATTACGGCCTGACCCTGCCGGGCACCGACCCCGACGCCATCGGCATCGCGGGGCACTCCCGCCTTGGGAAGACCGCCCTCTTTGCGGCGGCTATGGATACCCGCTTCCGCTTTGCCCTCGTCAACAACTCGGGCTGCGGCGGGGATGCGCTTGCCCACGGCAACACCGGGCACGGCATGCCTGAATTTCATTACCCCGACGCGGGCGAGCTGTATTCGAACATGCTGCTGGCTTTCCCGTATTGGGGCTGCCCCGGCTTTTTGCGCTATACCGAGCGCAACCTTTCGGACGAGTTTGACCAGCACTTCCTCCTGGCGGCCGTCGCCCCGCGCTACACCTTCCACGTGGCGGCCGAGCTTGACCTGTGGGCGGATCCTGTCTCCCAGTATCTTTGCACGGTGGCGGCAACCCCCGCCTTCCGCGATATGGGGCTTGAGGGGATGACCGACTGCGACAAATTCCCCGAGCCCGGTGAGGTGCGCCTCTCTGGGCATATCGGCTTTTACTACGCCCCGACGGCCCACTTCCTCGGCCGCCGCAACTGGAACTATTTTATCGACTTTATCGAGGCGCACCGCGCCGATGCTTGACATATCCGCCCCCCGTGTGCTATACTGAATAGGTAGGAATTTCCTATAAATAAAAAAGCGAGGTAACAAAGATGAAAGCACCTTATCGCATCATAGCCCTTATCCTTCTTGTGCTCCTGTCGTTTTCTCTGCTCGCTTCCTGCGGTGGCAGTGGAGAGACCACCCCTGCAACAACACCGGACGCCGGCACGACTGCCGCCCCCAAGGTTGACAAATGGGAGGGGGTAGACTTTACCGGCAAGACCCTGCACGTGGAGTACAGCACCCATACGCTGACCCAGCTGACCGCCGAGGGCGCTGACAACTTCAACCAATACCTGGTTGGCCCGGACGACTACAGCTCCAATGCGGTGGCCAACGCGGTCTTCGAGCGGAACAACCGCGTTTATGAAAGGCTCGGCTTTGAGATTGACTTTATGGAGACCGATCTTGTCGGCACCACCGATTTTATGCCTCACTTTGAGTCGGTCAGTCTGGCTGAGATCCCCCCGGACGTTATCGTCCATCAGCATTACGGGCTTGTGCGTGCCGCCGTCAGCGGTCTGCTTTACAACCTGCGTGAGGATTACGGCGACAGCGCGAAGAACCTCTTTGATTTTGACGGTGAGGACTCGGACAACTGGTACAAGAACCTGATGGAGTCCACCACCCTCAACAAGGAAAAGCTGTATATTGCGGCCAGCGACTTCCTCTTTGATTCTTTGCGCCTTTCCTACAACGTTTTTGTTAACGTCGATATGTTTGGCGAGCTGTTTTCGGTGCAGGGGGGCATGAATTATCTCTATGACCTCGTGCTTGACCCACAGGGCGACGATGCCTGGACCTATGACAAGCTGCAGGAGCTGACGGGGGTACTGGACGGCTTCAGCGAGACCGATGCCGACGTTATCTACGGTGCTGTCAGCACGACAAGTGCCTACCGCTCCTTCTTCTATTCCTCCGGTCTTGCAATCTTTGATTACGACGAGAACGGGACTCCCTCGTATATCGTCTCCGCCGAGGCCAAGCAGGACCTGCACAACTACGTCGACAAGATGATGTCCCTCTATTCCAGTGAGCTCTTTTTTATCACCGACTACGAAAAGCGTTCCCAGACCTTCCAGAACGGCAAGGCCCTCTTTATGACCGACCAGTTCTTAGCGGCGCTTGAGGGCTCGAGCTTTTTGAACATGGACAATGCCGCAGGCGTGCTTCCTTTCCCGAAGTACGATACCTCCAAGGAGTACTCCAGCCTTGTGGCTGACAATGCCTGCTCGGGTGCGATCCTGTATGCTTCTCAGCAGTTCCGTATGGCTACGGCCTATCTGCAGATGATGACCGAGGAGAGTGACGAGGTGCGTTACCAGTACTTTGATCAGGGTCTGAAGCTGAAGAATAACTCCTCGAACGATGCGCGCCAGGTGGAGGTGCTTGACATCATCCACGCCGCCGTTTCGACCTCGAATCCCTTGCCCTTCCTCTTTGACAATCTCTGCTCGCGCAACCTGCCCGCCGCGGAGGGTAGCAACGTCAGCTCTGCCTACACCATTTACGATATCATCCAGTACTCGGTCAACGGGAACACCAACATCTTCTCGTCGGTCTGGGATTCCGAGGTGACGGCCGAGAATAACGAGCTGCAGCGCGTGATCGGCATTTTCAACGACAAATAAAATAACCCATCAGCCCCGTGCTGAACAAAAAAGAGAGAACAGGTTGTTCTCTCTTTTTTGTATTACGAAAACCACGCGCGAGGAGCGTGGTTCGAAAAAGGCTATTGCCGGTGAACAGAAACAAAGGATGTGGCGATTTCGTTGAGGGGGCCATTATGGGGAAGGCTCCCTTGTGTAAAGGGAGCTCCTGCGAAGCAGGTGAGGGATTGTGCCGCTTTGAAA
>JAGBZZ010000051.1 GCA_017652965.1 Clostridia bacterium
AGCCTTCTCGATGATGCGGAAGCCTTCCTTCAGGCAGGCCAGCTCGTTCTCGGACTTGATCTTGCGAAGCTCGACCATGATGTCGGAGCACTTCACGATCTCAGCCTTCGGGAAAGCATCCTTCAGACCCTCGAAGATGGGCAGGGTGCAGTCGATATAGCTGCCGAGACCGATCTTGAGGTTCTCGCCCTTCACACCGATAGCCTTGAAGACGTCGGCAAAGGTGTCGGCCTTCAGCTCGGGATAAGCCGGGTCGGCAGACTCGCGGAACTCACGAAGGACAAAGATCTTCTCGATCTTCGAGCGGTCAGCGGCGAAAATGGCAGACTCGGGGCCAACCATCAGGGCAGCCTCGCCGTTAGCCGAGATGGCAACACCGGCACGCTCGAACAGCGGCCAGAAGCCACTGAAGTAACGGGCATTGGCATAGTCGGATTCGGTGGAGGAAACGACCATCACATCAAGGCCTCTGGCGCGGACAAGCGCGGCAGCCTTGGCGATTCTTTCCTTGTACTCGTAATCGGGAATGCAAATTCTAGGCATAATTTTACTCTCCTTTTTGAGATTTAAATTAGGGTTACTGCTTGTAGTATAAAGCATCCGCGCGCGAATGTATTTAGAAAAAAGAAACTCTTTTTTGCACAATCGTAAATTTTTTGGCGAATTTCCAATTTCTTTTGCAAAATCCCTTTACACCGTACGGCAAAAATGTTATACTGAGGCCAAAGAGGTAAAAAGGAGGGATACGGTATGCAGGAATGCTTGCACGCCTTTCGCACAGAGCTTAGTGTGACCAGGGTCGCCAACATGCAATATTTTGAAATGCCGGAGGGCTACTCCTCACATCCCGACAGGCATCCGTTTTGTGAGCTGGTGTACGTTGACAGCGGAGAGATCACGGTGGAAAGCCGCCATTTTTGCGGCCGCCTTTGCCAGAATGAGCTACTGATCCACCCGGCGGGGGAGGAGCATCGCCTGCGGTGCGATTCGGCCGCCCCCAATATTATCATCATCGGCCTTGAGTGCATCGCCCCGCAGCTTGCCCCGTTTGCCTCATCTCCCACCGCCCTTTCGGCCGCCCTGCAGCGGATGCTGGTGGAGATCGTCAAGGAGGGGCGCAACGTCTTTCTGCCCCCCTACGATATCCCCAACCGCACCGATATGCAAAAGCGGGAGGTCTTTCCCTTTGGGGCTGATCAGCTGATCCGCAATCTTCTGGAGTGCTTTCTGATCAAGCTGATCCGTGAGCGGGAGGCCCCGCCGCTTGGTGAGGGCGAGCATGCCGCCGAGGATCTGCGGACGGGTGAGATCCTGCGTTACCTTGAAAACAACTACTGCGAGCATATTACCCTTGAGGAGCTTTGCTTCCTTTTCGGTACCAATAAAACCACGCTGACCAAGGACTTTCGCCGTCTGACGGGGGATAGCGTTATGGGGCATCTTGCCCGCCTGCGCCTGCGCCGCGCCAAGGCGCTGCTCAGAGAGGGGAAGTGCAGCATCACCGAGATCGCGGCACTCCTCAATTTCTCCTCGGTCCACTATTTCACGCGCTTCTTCCGCAAGCACGAAAACATGACACCGTCCGAGTATGCCGGTAGCATCCGCGCCCGTTTTGAGGATTAAATGGGAGGTTTTCTTTACGATGATTGACAGTGTGCCATCTGTGCCGTCGCCACTCACCCGCGCCGCGCGCTCCTGCATTTCCCGCATGGGGCTTGCCTCGGTCGCCTTCTTTGCCGCCACCTACGCCACTCAGCTTTTGGTGATGGTGCTCGCAAAGGCCCTTGGCGCTGCCTCGGCCTTCGACGGGGTGTATGCCGCGTGGCTTCTTTCGATCGGCTCGATGTATCTTGTGGGGCTACCCGTCTTCCTGCTGATCCTGCGTCCGCTGGCCGCCACCCCGCCCGACCTGCGCCGCCTGCGCCCTCGCGAGTTTTTTGTCTTTTTCCTCGTCGCCTATGCCGTCGGCTATGCCTGCAACCTTGTGGCCACCCTGCTGGATACCCTCCTTGGCACACTGATCGGCGCGACCTCCTCTGCCACGGCGGCGGATATGATCCTGGATGCTCCCCTCTGGCTTGTTATCGCCGTCCCCGTGATCCTGGCACCGATCGTGGAGGAATACCTCTTCCGCCGTGTGCTGATCGACCGTCTGCTCCCCTATGGCCAGGGACTTTCCATCCTTGTATCGGCCATCCTTTTCTCGGTCTATCACGGCAACCTCGTCCAGTCGGTCTACACCCTGGCTATCGGCCTTTTGCTGGGCTATCTCTACACCTCTACCGGTCGCCTTTCCCATTGCATTTTTCTGCACATGCTGTATAACCTCCTCGGCACGGTGCCGCCCCTTTTGCTTATGCGCTACGTCGCCTCGCCCGAGGAGATCCTCGCATGGACGGAGGAGATGTTAGAAACGATGACCCCGCCGCCCGGGCTCATTTCGGCGTTTTTGGGGTACGGGGTCTATCTTCTCCTGGTCGGGGCACTGGTGATCCTTGGGACGGTTCTGTGCCTTCTGAATATCCGCCGCGTGCGCCTTTTTGGCCCCGCCTGCATGATCCCGCGTGGTGAGCGGCGCTATCTCCTCCTCTCCTTCGGGGTGCTTGCCCTGGCGCTTGCCTTTATCGGCCTGCTTGTCCTTTCGTATCTCTAACAAAAAAAGAGAGCATGATCCTCACGGCAAATGCGTGAGACTGCTCTCTTTTTCTTATAGGGGCGCGGCTTACTGCGGCAGGGGCGGTGCGCCCTTTTTCTCGTTGGCGGGGCGGGTGACGATGGTCTCCCCGGCATCCAGCGAGTGGGTCAGCCATACGTTACCGCCTACCACACAGCCATCCCCGATCACGGTGCGGCCGCCAAGGATGGTGGCCCCTGCGTAGATGACCACGTGATTGCCGATATCCGGGTGACGCTTGATGCCCTTGACAAGCGTGCCGTCGGGGCCCACCTCAAAGTTCTTGGCACCCAGGGTCACGTGCTGGTAAAGCGTCACGTGCTCGCCGATCGTGGTGGTCTCACCGATGACGACACCCGTACCGTGGTCGATAAAGAAGTAAGGGCCGACGGTGGCGCCGGGGTGAATGTCGATCCCGGTCTTCTCATGGGCAAGCTCGGTCATCATGCGGGGCAGGATCGGCACCCCGCGTACAAAAAGGGCGTGCGCCAGGCGGAAGGTGCTGATGGCGGTAAAGGCGGGGTAGGAAAGCACGATCTCGTCGGTATTGCGCGCGGCGGGGTCACCCTCGTACGCCGCCGTGATGTCGGTCTTCAGGATGGCAAGGATGGAGGGAAGCTCGCCAAGAAAGCCGTTGACGATCTCCTCGGCATTCTCCTCCTCGGGCAGGACGAGCGAGAGGATGGAGTAAAGGGTAGCCTCGGCCGCCGCTAAGCGAGAGCGGCGCACGGTGGGCGAGTCGGCACAGCCGGCGCCGACGTAACGGGGGAACATGGCGGCCTGCAGCTGCTCCACCAGCGTGCGGACGCTTTCGCGCAGGCCGATGTAGGAGGGGCCGCAGTCGGCCGCCTCATAAAGCGCCTCGGCGGTGCTTTTCAAAAGATCACTGTTCATATCGTCTCCTTATTTCTTTTCCCAAAGGGCGGATTCATAGTTGGCGTACAGGGTGGAAAGGTAGCGCTCGCCGGTGTCGGGCAGGATCACGGCCACCGTCTTACCGCGACATTCGGGCCGTGCTAAAAGCGCGGCGGCAGCGGCCAGTGCCGCCCCGCCCGAAAAGCCGACAAGCAGCCCCTCGGTACGTGCCAAAAGCGCGGCATGGCGGACGGCATCCTCCTCCTTGACTCCGATCACCTCGTCAAGGATGGCGGTATCCAGGGTCTTCGGGATAAAGCCGGCGCCGATCCCCTGCAGGCCGTGGGGGGCGGGTGTACCGCCGCTCAGAACGGCCGAGGCGGCAGGCTCGACCCCTACCACGCGGATATTTGGGCACATCTCCTTCAGATACCGGCCGACCCCGCTGACAGTGCCGCCCGTGCCGACCCCGGCCACAAAAAGGTCAAGGCGCCCCTCGGTGTCCCGATAAAGCTCGGGGCCCGTGGTGCGGTAGTGGACGTCGGGATTGGCGGGGTTTTCAAACTGCCCGGGGATAAAGGCCCCCGGGATCTCTGCGGCCAGCTCCTCGGCACGGCGGATGGCACCCGCCATCCCCTCTGCCCCCGGTGTCAGCACAAGAGAGGCGCCGTAGGCGGCCATCAGGGCCCGCCGCTCCACCGACATGGTGTTGGGCATCACGATCACGGCGCGGTAGCCGCGCGCGGCGCAAAGGGCGCAAAGCCCGATGCCGGTATTGCCGGAGGTCGGCTCGATCACGGTGGCACCCGGCTTCAAAAGCCCCGCCTCCTCGGCCGCATCCAGCATGGCCATGGCAACGCGATCCTTGGCAGAGCCACCCGGGTTGGCGGCCTCGTGCTTGGCAAGGATCCGCCCCTCAAGAGAAAGGGCACGTGTAAAGCGGTCAAGCGCCACCGTGGGGGTCGCGCCGATCAGCTCCTCAAGCCCGTTTGCAATTTTCATCAAAGCTTACCTCGGTTCTGTACTTCTTTTTTATTATAGCGCATGGCGGGCTGTTTGTCAATCACCGGATGGAGCCACCGCAAAAAGACCTCCAATCGGCAGATTAGGCTTAAAATCGGTAATATCGGCTAAATCTCAATGGATTCATTGACACGGCACCGAGAAAATGCTACAATACGAGGTGATAAATACTCTTTTGGAAAGGAACGATCGCTATGAAATTCAAACCGACACTGGACAAGCATTATCGCCCGTTTATCGTAGAGCTTGAGGAGTTCAAAAAGGCTGTTGCCGCCTCCGAAAGCCGCGTCTGCAAGATCGCCGTTACCGGCGGTGGCAACGCTTATGCCTATACCCTCGATATCTTTGCCGAGGGGCACGAGGAGGAGAACTACCGCGTGGTCGAGCGCCTTGCCAAGGCGCTTCTGTGGGTCATTGGCGGTCATAAGATCTATCTCTACGCTCCCGCCGCCCTCATCGCCAAGATGCGCATGGAATATGCGGCAGACGGCGTGCATCACAAGGATGCCGAGATGATGGCCAGAGTGTACGAGGCTCCGTTTGAGATCATCGAGTGCAAGACCGAGGCCGAGGTTCCCACCACCACCGAGAAGAGCATTCAGCTCGGCGGTCATCTGGACGGCTGCCGCATCGGCTTTGACGCCGGCGGAAGCGACCGTAAGGTCAGCGCCGTTGTGGATGGCGAAACGGTGTACAGCGAGGAGGTCGTCTGGCATCCCAAAACGACGGCTGACTGGCACTATCACTATGACGGCATCCTGGCCGCGATGAAGTCTGCGGCCGCCAAGATGCCCCGCGTGGATGCCATCGGCGTTTCCAGCGCAGGCGTGTACGTCAACAACCGCGCTATGCTGGCCAGCCTTTTCCGTCTGATCCCGGATGACGATTTCAACGCGCACATCAAGGATATCTATCTGAACGTCGCCAAGGAGATCGGTGCCCCCATCGAGGTCGCCAATGACGGTGACGTGACGGCGCTTGCCGGCAGCATGTCGCTGGGCGAGAATGGGGTGCTTGGCATTGCCATGGGTACCTCCGAGGCCGGCGGCTATATCAATATCAAGGGTGGCATTAACGGCTGGCTGAACGAGCTTGCCTTCGTCCCGGTGGACTTTGCCGCCGAGGCCGGCTATGACGAGGCCGCCGACGATATCGGTGTCGGTGCGCAGTACTTCTCGCAGGATGCGGTCATCAAGCTTGCGGGCTATGCCGGCATCCAGTTTGCCGATGGGCTTGCCCCGGCCGAAAAGCTGAAGGTCGTGCAGTCCATGATGGCCGAGGGCAACCCGATCGCCGCCCGCATCTATGAGGACATCGGCACCTACCTCGGCTACACCGTGGCCTTCTACTCGCTCTTCTACGAGATCAACCACCTCATCATCCTCGGCCGTGTGACCAGCGGTCGCGGCGGCGACATCCTGATGGCGCGCGCCCAGGAGGTTCTGGATACCGAGTATCCCGAGCTTGGCGTCAAGATCTCGATGCCCAACGAAAAGATGCGTCGCGTCGGCCAGAGCATTGCGGCCGCCTCTCTGCCCGCACTGGCAAAGTGATCGCGGCCTGATAAAACCTTGCTTCCAATCCACTCATCGGAGGATATTATGGACGGTAAACTCTTAACCGAAGAGCTTGTTGCCTACGCAAAGGCGCATCTCTCGCTTGACCCCCTGGACGAGCCCTGGTTGCGCAACCGTGTTCTCGCCATGCTGAAGCTTGACGGCGCCACCGCCGCCGAGGTCGATACGGCGTGGGTCGCGGATGCCGAGGTGCCGGACGCCCTGACCGAAAAGCTGCGTGCCTTCGCGGCAGAGCAGGGGCTTTGCGAGGAGGGCTATGAGGCCATCCTCGCCACCGAGGTGATGGGGCTTCTGACCCCCGCCCCCTCGGCCATCAACGCCCTGTATCACAAAAAATGCAAGGAGGAGGGCTACCGGGCCGCGCTTGCTTGGTTCTACGATCTTTGCATCCACAACGATTATATCCAGAAGACCGCGATCGCCAGAAATATGGAGTGGGAGTATCCGGATGGGGAGCGTACCCTCGAGATCACCATCAACCTCTCTAAGCCCGAGAAGAGCAATAAGGAGATCGCCAAGCTTTTGACCGCACCGAAGCAGAGCGAGAAGTATCCCGCGTGCTTCCTGTGCGAGGCCAACGAGGGCTATGAGGGGACGCTTTCGCATCCTGCCCGCGGTAACCTGCGCACGCTCTCTCTCACGATGGGTGGTGAGCCCTGGTTCGTGCAGTATTCGCCCTATGCCTATTACCGTGAGCACTGCATTGCCATCTCTCGCGCCCATACCCCGATGAAGGTGGATGCCACCACCCCCGCTAAGCTTCTTGACTTTGTGGACAGCTTCCCGTCCTACTTTATGGGGAGCAACGCCGCCCTGCCGATCGTGGGCGGCTCGATCCTGAACCATGAGCATTTCCAGGGCGGCGGCACGCTTCTGCCGATGCAGAAGGCACCCGTCGAGAAGTGGTATGAGGTAAAGAACGCAAACGGCGTTCGCCTTGGCCGCCTTTCCTGGTACAACAGCGCCATCCGCCTGGAAAGCGAGGATCGCGCAGCGCTGGAGGCGCTTGCCGTCCGCGTGATCGAGGCATGGCGGGATCATTCGGCACCCGAGGTCGGCATTTTCGCCCGCACGGGTGACACCCCGCACAATACCCTCTCTCCGATCGCCCGTAAGGTGGGTAACACCTACGTGATGGATATGATCCTGCGTAACAACCGCACCGACGAGACCTATCCCGACGGTATCTATCACGCCCACCCCGAGCATCATAATATTAAAAAGGAGGGCATCGGGCTTATCGAGGCCATGGGGCGCTTCATTCTCCCCGGCCGTCTTAAGACCCAGCTTGCCGATGTGGCCGCCATCCTGTCCGGCGCGGTCGCCTATGACCCTGCCGCCCTTGCCGATGAGGCACATCCCCTCCACGTCCATGCCGAAATGGTCAAGACCCTCGTGGAAAAGAACGGCACCGCCATGACGGCAGAAGCCGCCGAGGCCGCCGTGCGTGAGTTCGTCAATCTCACCTGCGCCGCCATCCTCGACAACACCGCCGTCTTCAAGCGGGATGAGGCGGGGCTTGCCGCCTTTGATGCATTCCTCTCGCGGGTATAAGTTGCGCATAGCATCGTTGTCGGATGACACGCCCACCTCGGAGTAGGTTGCTAC
>JAGBZZ010000052.1 GCA_017652965.1 Clostridia bacterium
CAACCGAGGAGGATGTTTGCCAGGTGGCGTACGGCTACGGTCTGTTCACCGGCGGAGCAGGGCTGCACGACGGCTCGCATAAGGTGGGGTGTCTGACTCTTCCGATGTCGAGCGGCAACACCGAGCGGCAGATCCAATTCATGCGGGATCTTGGCGCAACCGTCCTCTGCTGCACCCCCTCATATGCCGCATACCTCGGCGAGGCGATCAAGGAAATGGGCATCTCTCCCTCCGACCTCACCCTCAAGGCGGGGATCTTCGGCGCTGAGCCGTGGACCGAGGAGATGCGAAAGGAGATCGAGAGCCTGCTTGGTCTGAAGGCCTATGACATCTACGGACTGACCGAAACGAGCGGCCCGGGCGTGTCGTTTGAATGCTCCGAGCGTGCGGGTCTGCACATAAACGAGGACCATTTCTATCCCGAGATCATCGACCCAAAGACGGGCGAGGTGCTCCCGGACGGCGAAAAGGGAGAGCTGGTCTTTACCTCGCTTGACAAGGAGGCCTTCCCCCTGCTTCGTTACCGCACCCGCGACATCTGCGTGCTTTCCCGCAAGAAATGCTCCTGCGGCCGTACCCTTATCAAGATGGCAAAGCCGATGGGCAGAACCGACGATATGCTGATCATCCGCGGTGTCAACGTCTTCCCGAGCCAGATCGAGACGGTGCTTCTCAGCGAGGGCTACCAGCCGAACTATCAGATCGTGGTTGACCGCGTGAAGAACAACGATACCTTTGACATCCACGTGGAAATGACCCCCGAGATGTTCACCGACAAGGTCGGCGAGATCATGGCCAAGGAAAAGGCGCTCAGCGGGGCGATGAAGACCATGCTTGGCATCAATCCCACCGTGCATCTCGTGCCGCCCAAGACCATCGCAAGAAGCGAGGGCAAGGCCGTCCGTGTGATCGATAAGCGCAAGCTGATTTGAGAAGGAGAGAGAGTATGGCTATTAAGCAGTTAACTGTTTTTGTACAGAACAAGCAGGGCACGGTTGCCTCTGTGACCGACACCCTTTCGAAGAACGGCATCAACCTGCGGGCGCTTTCGATCGCCGAGACCCAGGATTTCGGCATTCTGCGCCTGATCGTCAGTGATGAGACCACCGCCGAGCGGGTCCTTTCCGAGAGCGGGTATCTTATCAAGGTCATTGACGTGGTAGGGGTTAAGATCGGGGATGAGCCCGGCAAGCTCAGCGAGGCGCTTTCTGTCCTCGACAAGGCCGGCATCAACGTGGAATATCTCTATGCGTTCATGGCACGCACCGAAAAGCACGCATACGTCGTTTTGCGTGTGGAGGACAACGCCGCAGCCGAGGCCGCCCTTCTTTCGGCGGGCTTCCGTATGATCACCGAGGCGGACGTTAAGAAGCTGTAAGGAGTGTGCTATGATCAGGCGTGCCAAGGAAAAGGATATCCCAAGGCTTGGGGAGCTTCTTTGCCAGGTCGACCTTGTCCATCACCGCGGACGGCCGGATATCTTTAAGATCGGCAGGAAATATTCGGATGCCGAGCTTGCGGTGCTTCTTCGGGACGCGGGGCGCCCGATCCTTGTGGCGGTGGATGAAGAGGACCGCGTGCTTGGGTACTGCTTTTGCATCTATCAGGAGCATAAGGATAACGCGGTGCTGACCGACGTCAAGACCCTGTATATCGACGACCTTTGCGTGGACGAGACCCTGCGCGGCAGGCACATCGGGCGTGCGCTGTACGAGGCGGCCGCCTCGCTTGCCAAGGAAAGCGGATGCTATAACCTGACCCTGAACGTGTGGAGCTGTAACCCCGCCGCCCTGCGCTTTTACGAGGCGTGCGGCCTTGTCCCGCAGAAGATCGGGATGGAGAAGATCCTTTGAAAAAAGAGAGAACACCTCGGCGCACCTGCGATAAAGCAGGTGCGCCAACTCTATTCGCCTACGGCGAGTGATATGCACTTCGTGCGTGATATGTCCTTTGGACGTGATATGCGCTACGCGCGTTGGAAGAAAGAGGCGAATAGAATATCACTGCGACCAGCGGGAGCAATATCACTTTTGCGGAGCAAAAATATCACGCCGAGC